>CAJPPL010000017.1:0-36565 GCA_905372585.1 Streptococcus oralis | reverse complement strand
CTTGAACAGAGTCAAATCCTGCTTGAGCAAGAGCACGACGAGCCAACATTTCACCCGTACCATGAAGTGGTGTGTAGACAATCTTCATGTCTTTACCGAATTCTTCAATCAAGGTTGGGTTGATGTTTACGTCCTTAACTTCTTTAAGATATTCAACATCGACAGCTTCGCCAATGACTTCAATCAAGCCAGAAGCTTTTTCTGCTTCGACATCAGCAACTTCCACAGCGAATGGATTTTCGATAGCACGAATGTAAGTGGTCAAAGCATCTGCATCATGTGGAGGCATTTGTCCACCGTCTTCTCCATAAACCTTGTAACCGTTAAATGGAGCAGGATTGTGGCTGGCAGTAATCATGATACCTGCGAAACAGTTGAGGTGACGAACAGCGAATGAGAGTTCTGGAGTTGGACGGAGGCTTTCAAATACGTAAGATTTGATACCGTGTTTAGCAAGAACTGCTGCAGATTCAAAGGCAAACTCAGGTGAGAAGTGACGGCTATCATAGGCAATCGCCACACCACGTTCTTTTTCATTTCCACCTTTTGATTCAATCAAACGAGCCAAACCTTCGGTAGCTTGACGAACAACGTAGATGTTGATGCGGTTTGTACCAGCACCGATCAAACCACGCATACCAGCAGTGCCAAATTCAAGATTGGTATAAAAGGCATCTTCCTTAGTTTTTTCGTCCATATTTTCCAAATCTTGACGAAGGTAGTCTGGAAGGTCAGCAAAATCAACCCATTTTTGATAATTTTCTTGGTAAGTCATAGAGTGTCTCCTTTGTTTATTTGCTTTAATCGCCTTCATTATATCACGATTTGACATTTTAGTAAAACGTTAGCATAACTTAAAATGTAGGAAATTTACTTTTATTTCATTGTAGAAGAATAGCCCAATACGCTTTCTAATGAAAAAGAAGATGAATAGTCCGGGTTTACGACTCGAACTTTTTTCGTTGCAATTGTGCAAAAGAGAAAAAGATAGTAAAATAGATGTATGATTATTTTACAAGCCAATAAAATTGAACGTTCTTTTGCAGGTGAGATTCTCTTTAATAATATCAACCTGCAAGTTGATGAACGAGACAGGATAGCTCTTGTTGGGAAAAATGGTGCAGGTAAGTCTACTCTTTTAAAGATTTTGGTTGGAGAAGAGGAGCCAACTAGTGGAGAAATCAATAAGAAAAAAGATATTTCTCTGTCTTACCTAGCCCAAGATAGCCGTTTTGAGTCTGAAAATACCATTTATGATGAAATGCTCTATGTCTTTGATGACTTGCGTCGGACAGAGACACAACTGCGTCAGATGGAGTTGGAGATGGGTGAAAAGTATGGTGAAGATCTAGATAAACTGATGGCGGATTATGATCGTTTATCAGAGAATTTCCGTCAGGCTGGTGGCTTTACCTACGAAGCTGATATCCGCGCTATCTTGAATGGTTTCAAGTTTGACGAGTCTATGTGGCAGATGAAAATTGCTGAGCTTTCGGGTGGTCAAAATACTCGTCTGGCTCTGGCCAAAATGCTCCTTGAAAAACCAAATCTCTTGGTCTTGGACGAGCCAACCAACCACTTGGATATCGAAACCATAGCCTGGCTAGAGAATTATTTGGTGAACTATAGCGGTGCACTCATTATTGTCAGCCACGACCGTTACTTTTTGGACAAGGTTGCGACGGTTACACTCGATTTAACTAAGCATTCCTTGGATCGTTATGTAGGCAATTACTCTCGTTTTGTTGAGTTAAAGGAGCAAAAGTTAGCTACTGAGGCAAAAAACTATGAAAAGCAACAGAAGGAAATAGCGGCTCTAGAAGACTTTGTCAATCGCAATCTAGTCCGTGCTTCAACGACCAAACGTGCCCAATCTCGCCGTAAACAACTGGAAAAAATGGAGCGTTTGGACAAGCCGGAAGCTGGTAAGAAATCAGCTAATATGACCTTCCAGTCTGAAAAAACATCTGGTAATGTTGTCCTGACAGTTGAAAATGCAGCCATTGGTTATGATGGGGAAATTTTGTCAGAACCGATAAATCTAGACCTTCGTAAGATGAATGCTGTTGCGATTGTCGGACCAAATGGCATTGGGAAGTCAACCTTTATCAAGTCTATTGTGGACCAGATCCCTTTTATCAAGGGAGAGAAGCGTTTTGGTGCCAATGTTGAGGTTGGCTACTATGACCAGACTCAAAGCAAGTTGACACCAAGTAATACTGTTCTGGATGAACTTTGGAATGATTTTAAACTGACACCAGAAGTTGAAATCCGCAACCGCCTAGGTGCCTTCCTTTTCTCAGGAGATGATGTTAAAAAATCAGTTGGCATGCTGTCAGGTGGCGAGAAAGCTCGTTTACTGCTTGCCAAACTTTCAATGGAAAACAACAATTTCTTGATTTTGGACGAGCCGACCAACCACTTGGATATTGATAGCAAGGAAGTGTTAGAAAATGCTCTTATTGATTTTGATGGAACCCTTCTTTTTGTCAGCCACGACCGTTACTTTATCAATCGTGTAGCCACTCATGTTTTGGAATTGTCTGAGAATGGCTCAACTCTCTACCTTGGAGATTATGACTACTATGTTGATAAGAAAGCAGAAGTAGAAATGATTCAAACCGAGGAAGCTTCAACTAGCAATCAAGCAAAAGAACCGAGCCCAGTCAATGACTACCAGGCCCAGAAAGAAAGTCAAAAAGAAGTTCGCAAACTCATGCGACAAATAGAGAGTTTAGAGGCTGAAATCGAAGAGTTAGAAAGTCAAAGCCAAGCCATTTCTGAACAAATGCTGGAAACCAACGATGCTGAAAAGCTCATGGAATTGCAGGCTGAACTGGACAAAATTAGCCATCGTCAGGAAGAAGCTATGTTTGAGTGGGAAGAATTATCGGAGCAGGTGTAAAAAATGGAACATCTTGGAAAAGTATTTCGTGAATTTCGAACCAGTGGGAACTACTCTTTAAAGGAAGCAGCGGGCGATTCTTGCTCGACCTCTCAGTTATCTCGCTTTGAGCTTGGTGAGTCTGATTTAGCAGTTTCCCGTTTCTTTGAGATTTTGGATAATATTCATGTGACTATTGAAAATTTCATGGACAAGGCTAGGGATTTTCAAAATCATGAACATGTTGCCTTGATGGCACAGATTATTCCGCTTTACTACTCAAATGATATTGCTGGTTTTCAAAAGCTTCAAATGGAACAGCTTGAGAAAGCAAAGAGTTCGACCAATCCCCTCTATTTTGAGCTGAATTGGATTCTGATACAAGGCCTGATTTGTCAAAGAGATACTAGTTACAGTATGGAACAGAGTGATCTGGATAAGGTGGCGGATTATCTTTTCCAAACAGAAGAATGGACCATGTATGAGTTGATTCTTTTCGGTAATCTCTATACTTTCTACAATGTGGACTATGTAGCTCGGATTGGCAGAGAAGTCATGGAGAGGGAAGACTACTACAAAGAAATTGGTCGTCATCGAAAACTTGTTTTGATCTTAGCTCTTAACTGTTACCAGCATTGTTTGGAAAATCGATCCTTTGCGGATGCGGACTATTTTGAGGGCTATTTGGAGAAGTTGATTGGAAATGGTATCAAGCTTTATGAGCGCAATATCTTCCATTATCTCAAAGGTTTCGCCCTCTACCAGAGAGACTTGAAAGAAGAGGGTTGTAGTCAGATGCAGGAGGCTATGCATATTTTTGATGTGCTTGGACTTCCAGAGCAAGTGGCTTACTATCAGGAACATTATGAAAAATTTGTAAATGCTTAAATTTCCCAAATAAGGGAAAAATAAAGAGACTCCTTTCAGTTTTGATACAATAGTTTCAAAATTTGAGAGGAGTTTTTTATATGAATCGACATGCAATCCAGTTGATTAGTCGTGGGGCCATTAATAAAATAGGAAATATGCTCTATGATTATGGAAACAGTGTGTGGTTGGCATCAATGGGAACGATAGGACAGACTGTTCTTGGTATTTATCAAATTTCTGAGTTGGTTACATCGATTCTAGTCAATCCCTTTGGTGGAGTGATTTCGGACCGCTTTTCACGTCGCAAAATTTTGATGACAACAGACTTGATTTGCGGTATTCTCTGTTTAGCTATTTCGTTTATCAGAAATGATAGCTTGATGATTGCTGCCTTGATTTTTGCAAATATTGTTCAGGCGGTTGCCTTTGCATTTTCTCGTACAGCCAACAAAGCCATTATAACTGAAGTTGTAGAAAAAGACGAGATTGTGACCTATAATGCTCGCTTAGAGCTCGTTTTGCAGGTTGTAGGTGTTAGCTCCCCTGTACTTTCTTTCATCGTTTTACAATTTGCCAGTCTCCATATTACGCTCGTTTTAGATGCCATTAGTTTTTTCATCGCATTTACCTTAGTAGCTTTTCTCCCCAAAAAAGAGACTCAGGAACAAGAGAAAAAGACTTTCAGCTGGAAAAATATTTTTGCTGATATGAAAGAAGGACTCGGCTATATCTGGCACCAGCAAGAAATCTTTTTCCTTTTGGTAGTTGCTTCCAGTGTTAATTTCTTTTTTGCAGCTTTTGAATTTCTCCTCCCTTTTTCAAATCGACTATACGGGATAGAAGGAGCTTATGCAACTATTTTGACTATGGGCGCTATTGGTTCGATTATCGGAGCTCTTCTAGCTAGCAAAATAAAGGCAGGTGTTTATAATCTTTTGATTCTATTGGCCTTGACTGGAGTTGGAGTTTTTATGATGGGATTACCATTGCCAACTTTTCTTTCCTTTTCTGGAAATTTAGTTTGTGAACTGTTTATGACGATATTTAATATTCACTTTTTTACTCAGGTGCAAACCAAGGTTGAGGGGGAATACTTGGGAAGAGTACTAAGCACCATTTTTACCTTAGCCATCCTATTTATGCCGATTGCAAAAGGCTTTATGACGGTGCTGCCAAGTGTCCATCTCTCTTCTTTTCTGATAATTGGAAGCGGGGTTATCATCCTGTCTTGTCTATCCCTCATTTACGTGCGAAGTCATTTTGAAAAAGAGTTATAATTTCTCTTTTTTAGAAAATATTACACTACAAACCATTTTTCAGTCCTTCTCTATTGTGAGGAGGGCTTGCTTTGTGGTAAAATGGGATTATGAATGAAAGAATGAATGAGTTAGTTGCCTTACTCAACCGCTATGCGACCGAGTACTATACGAGTGACAATCCCTCGGTTTCAGATAGTGAGTATGATCGCCTCTACCGAGAGTTGGTCGAATTGGAAGCTGCCTATCCAGATCAAGTTTTAGCGGACAGTCCGACCCATCGTGTTGGTGGTAAGGTTTTAGATGGTTTTGAAAAATACAGTCATCAGTATCCTCTTTATAGTTTGCAGGATGCTTTTTCACGTGAAGAGTTAGAAGCTTTTGATGCGCGTGTTCGAAAGGAATTACCCCAACCGACCTATATCTGTGAGCTGAAAATCGATGGTTTATCCATCTCGCTTACGTATGAAAAGGGGATTTTGGTAGTCGGTGCGACACGTGGGGATGGTTCTGTTGGTGAAAATATCACAGAGAACCTCAAGCGTGTCAAGGACATTCCTTTGACCTTGCCAGAAGAACTAGATATCACCGTTCGTGGAGAGTGTTATATGCCACGCGCTTCGTTTGATCAGGTCAACCAAGCTCGCCAAGAAAATGGGGAGCCTGAATTCGCCAATCCTCGTAATGCAGCTGCAGGAACCCTCCGTCAGTTGGATACAGCAGTAGTGGCCAAGCGTAATCTTGCGACTTTCCTCTATCAAGAAGCTAGTCCTTCTACTCGTGATAGTCAAGAAAAAGTTTTGAAGCATCTTGAACAGCTTGGATTTGTAGTTAATCCTAAACGAATTCTGGCTGAAAGCATAGATGAGATATGGGATTTTATCCAAGAAGTTGGACAAGAACGGGATAATTTACCTTATGACATTGATGGAGTGGTGATCAAGGTCAATGACCTGGCAGGTCAAGAAGAACTGGGCTTTACCGTTAAAGCGCCCAAGTGGGCAGTCGCCTATAAATTTCCTGCTGAAGAAAAAGAAGCCCAGCTCCTTTCAGTTGACTGGACAGTAGGTCGTACGGGTGTTGTTACTCCGACTGCCAATCTAACACCTGTTCAGCTTGCTGGAACAACTGTTAGCCGTGCAACACTGCACAATGTAGATTATATTGCTGAAAAGGATATCCGCAAAGATGATACAGTTATCGTTTATAAGGCGGGGGACATCATTCCTGCTGTTTTGCGTGTGGTAGAGTCTAAGCGTGTTTCTGAAGAAAAACTAGATATTCCGACTAATTGTCCAAGTTGTGACAGTCACTTGCTTCACTTTGAAGATGAAGTAGCTCTTCGTTGTATCAATCCTCGCTGTCCTGCCCAAATCATGGAAGGTTTGATTCACTTTGCCTCTCGAGATGCTATGAATATTACAGGACTTGGTCCATCTATCGTTGAAAAGCTTTTTGCTGCCAATTTAGTCAAGGATGTGGCAGATATTTACCGTTTGAAAGAAGATGATTTCCTCCTTTTAGAGGGCGTCAAGGAAAAGTCTGCTTCTAAACTGTATCAGGCTATTCAAGCATCTAAGGAAAACTCTGCTGAAAAGCTCTTGTTTGGTCTGGGAATTCGCCATGTCGGAAGTAAGGCTAGCCAACTTTTGCTCCAACATTTCCATTCTATTGAAAATCTAGCCCAAGCTGATCCAGAGGAAGTAGCAAGTATTGAAAGCTTGGGTAGTGTAATTGCACAAAGTCTTCAGACTTATTTTGCTACAGAAGGGTCGAAGATTCTCTTAGACGAGTTGAAAGAAGCTGGAGTCAATCTGGACTACAAAGGACAGACAGTAGTGGCAGATGCGGCCTTGTCAGGTTTGACCGTTGTACTCACGGGGAAATTGGAACGTCTCACGCGCTCAGAAGCCAAAAGCAAACTCGAAAGCCTTGGTGCCAAAGTTACAGGCAGTGTATCTAAGAAAACGAATCTTGTCGTGGCAGGAGCAGATGCAGGAAGCAAGCTCCAAAAAGCACAGGAGCTTGGTATCGAAGTTCGAGATGAGGCCTGGCTAGAAAGTTTGTAAAGAATAGTTGATAACTAGATGTCAGATAGTCTGGAACTATCTCTCCTGATGTGTTTTTATATCTATTAAAACTATTCTCTATTGTGCTGAAATTCCCGCTAAATTCTTCAGCATGACTTTAAAAATTAAAATTGAAATTAGAAATTAGGAAAAGAAATGTATAGTTACCCTATAGTCATCCATTTTCACCGAAAGAATGGGGATTATGCGACCTGTTCATTTGGTAGAAAACAGGCAGACAATGTTGAAAAATTGTATTATGAGAATGACTTTTTTGGAGCAAAGTTCTCTTTCACAGTTACAAGTCAAGAAAAGTTAGAAAACCTAAAATTCTCAGTTGAGATTGATGGAAAAATTAAGGAATATCCAGTGCGTTATAACTACTATCCGCTTTTGACAGAAGTTTGGATTTTAGAGGGTGACGAGACGGTTTATTATTCTGAAAACCCAGCCATTGCTAGTCCTTACTACAAAGATCAAAACCCGTTTGCTTTTGATAAAGCTTTTCACAGTGAAAGTTTTGATCACCATTGGGGATACCAAGGAGAATTAGGTTATAGTATCTCAGACTACCAGACAAGCTTTAAACTCTGGGCTCCAACCGCTACAGCAGTCCAAGTGGTCGTTTATGAAAATACAAGTAACGACGCGCCGATTTGGAAAACCTTTAATCTAAAGCGAGGGAATAGCTATTCATACAGTCATAAGTACAATACCATTGGTGTTTGGAGTGTAGACCTGGATGAAAATCTTGCAGGTAAAGCTTATCAGTATCAGATTGAGTTTCCGCACCACCAGACTTTGACACGAGATCCTTACACTATCGCTACAAGTCCTGACGGGAAACGTTCTGTCATCCTATCTCAGCAAGATAGACAGGTAGAAGGATTTAAAGTCAAACATGGGACAGATGCTCCTTGGCGTTTGGAAAACCCATGTAAAGCCGTTATCTGTGAGATGCACATTCGTGATTTTACAAAATCGCCGACATCTGGAGTTCCAGAAAACCTTCGAGGGACCTTCCTTGGGGCTGCCCAGACTGGAACGGTTAACCAGTATGGTCAAGCAACAGCCTTTGACTATATCAAAGAACTAGGCTGTAATTATATTCAGCTCCAACCAATCTTTGATCGTCATAAGGAATACGACGAGGAAGGAAATGTAACCTATAACTGGGGTTATGACCCTCAAAACTACAATGCGCCAGAACCAAGTTTCTCTAGCAATTCAGATGATCCAGGACAGGTCGTTCGAGATCTAAAAACCATGGTTCAGGCCTATCATGATGCAGGAATTGGTGTCATCATGGACGTGGTTTATAATCACACCTTCTCAACGGTTGATGCGCCTTTCCAAACAACTGTACCAGATTATTACTACCGCATGAACCGAGATGGAACCTTCCAAAATGGTACAGGAGTAGGAAATGAAACAGCCAGTGAACATGAAATGTTCCGTAAGTACATGATTGATTCTCTCCTATACTGGGTGAAAGAATACAATATTGATGGTTTCCGTTTTGACTTGATGGGTATTCATGATGTCAAAACCATGCAAGCAATTCGTTGGGCGCTAGATGAGGTTGATCCCCGTATTATCACTTATGGAGAAGGCTGGGATATGGGCACAGGTCTTGCACCTTATGACAAGGCCAAGAAGGACAATGCCTACCAGATGCCAAATATCGGATTCTTCAACGATGATCAGCGTGATGCGATCAAAGGAGGAGAAGTTTATGGTGCAATCAAGTCAGGATTTGTCAGTGGTGCAGCCACCGAACCTATCGTAGCCAAGGCTATTCTTGGTAGCCGAGAGTTGGGCTCTTATCTGAGTCCAAATCAGGTTCTCAACTATGTTGAAGCCCATGACAATTACAATCTTCATGATTTACTAGCGACTCTTCATCCTGATCAAAGTTCAGACCAGATTATGCGCAAGGTTGAGACAGCGACAGCAATGAACCTCCTCATGCAAGGAATGTCCTTTATGGAAATTGGCCAAGAATTTGGTCGAACCAAGTTAATTCCGACAGGTGAAGATGGACAACTCACTCCCGCAGACCGAGAACGTGCTATGAATAGTTACAACGCTCCTGACAGTGTCAACCAAATAAACTGGGATTTAATCAATGAAAGACAAGAAAGCATTGACTTTGTGCGTCAGATTATTCGACTGAAAACACAGACTAGCGCCTTTTCTTATCCTACATATGAAGAAGTTTACCGTCATGTCTTTGTCCACACTGCTGCAGAGAATAGCGGATGGATTGTTTACGAGATTCACGGGGGACCAGAACATCTATTGGTCGTATTTAATGCAAAGGGAACTTCCTTCTACTTTGAAAATGCAGGAAATCTGGAAATGCTTGTGACAAATAGTCGTTCAAAAGAGTCGAATGTAATCGACAATACTAGTGTCGCAGTGCTTAAAGTACTCTCTTAAATTCATAAACTAAAAAGGGTTAGATTGTCTAATCCTTTTTGTTATGTATAAGTTTTCAATGAAGAGTAGAATTAAGTGTCAAATTATTTGAAGAATCAAGTTTGTGAAAAAAATCTCAAAATTTTCACAAAAAGGGTTGTAATTTTCTGAAAATTTGTTAAAATAAGTTTTAATCATTTTCAGGAGGAAGCGGATTTGACAAACTATCAGAATTTAGTAAACGGAAATTGGAAATCATCAGAGAATGAAATTACAATCTACTCTCCTATTAATCAGGAAAAGCTTGGTACAGTACCAGCTATGAGTCAGACAGAAGTTGATGAAGTGATGAAAGCTGGTCGAGCAGCGCTATCTGCTTGGCGTGATTTAGCACCCGTAGAACGTGCGGCCCATCTGCATAAGACGGCAGATATTTTAGAACGTGACAAGGAAGTAATTGGAACGATACTTGCCAAAGAGGTGGCAAAGGGAATTCAGGCAGCTATAGGAGAAGTAGTCCGAACAGCTGATTTGATTAGATATACTGCTGAAGAAGGACTTCGTATCACTGGTCAAGCCATGGAAGGTGGCGGTTTTGAAGCCGCAAGTAAAAACAAACTAGCCGTTATTCGTCGTGAGCCAGTTGGTGTCGTTTTAGCTATCGCGCCATTTAACTACCCAGTCAACCTTTCTGGATCCAAGATTGCCCCGGCCTTGATTGCAGGAAATGTCGTTATGTTTAAACCACCAACACAAGGATCTATTTCTGGTCTCTTGTTGGCTAAAGCATTTGACGAAGCCGGAATCCCAGCAGGTGTCTTCAACACCATCACTGGACGTGGTTCTGAAATTGGAGACTACATCATCGAACACAAGGAAGTGAACTTCATTAACTTTACAGGTTCAACACCGATTGGTGAGCGTATCGGTCGTTTGGCTGGTATGCGCCCGATTATGCTGGAGCTTGGTGGGAAAGATGCAGCAATTGTCTTAGAAAATGCAGATTTAGAAAATGCAGCTAAGCAAATCGTAGGTGGTGCCTTTAGCTACTCTGGGCAGCGTTGTACCGCTATCAAACGTGTTTTGGTTGTGGAAAGCGTAGCAGACAGATTGGCTGAATTGCTCCAGGCTGAAGTTGCTAAGCTAACTGTCGGTGATCCATTTGACAATGCTGATATCACACCTGTTATTGACAATGCTTCAGCTGATTTCATCTGGGGATTGATTCAGGACGCTCAGGAAAAGGGTGCCAAAGCGCTCAGCACAATCAAACGTGAAAATAACCTCATTTGGCCAGGACTTTTTGATTATGTCACAAGAGATATGAAATTAGCCTGGGAAGAACCATTTGGACCTGTTCTCCCAATTATTCGAGTTGCAGATGCCAATGAAGCACTTGAAATTGCTAATGAATCAGAATTCGGTCTTCAATCTTCAGTCTTTACAAATGACTTTAAGAAGGCATTTGAAATTGCTGAAAAACTTGAAGTGGGTACCGTTCATATTAATAATAAAACACAACGTGGACCAGATAATTTCCCATTCCTTGGTGTAAAAGGGTCTGGTGCAGGAGTACAAGGAATTAAATACAGTATCGAAGCGATGACAAATGTTAAATCCATTGTTTTTGATGTGAAATAATTTATAAAATCAGGAAAACGACTTCCTGATTTTATTTTTTTCAAAAAAATACAGTTTAAAATTGATAAAAAACGAATATTCTGGTATTATAATAAAAAAATATATGGAAATTGTTTTGTGTTCTATTTTCTGGATATCTTTTTTAAAATGCTAGGTAATTTTTTGAAGGCTTTCATAAAAAAATATGATTTCCTTCGTAAATTACTTGAAAGTTATCTTAAAAGAGTGTATAATAGAATTATAGAAAACGCTTACAAAAGAAAGGGGATTGAATGAATAATCAAGAAGCATTAAGAACCTTTACTACAGGTGAGAACTTTCACCTCCAGCATTATTTAGGAGCGCATAGAGAGGAGAAAAACGGAGAAATAGGCTATACCTTTAGGGTTTGGGCCCCAAATGCACAAGCAGTTCATCTAGTTGGTGATTTTACCGATTGGGTTGAGAATCAGATTCCTATGGTTCGTAATGAAGCAGGTGTTTGGGAAGTCTTTACGAGTCAAGCCCAGGAAGGTCAGATTTATAAATATCATATCACGCGTGCAAATGGTCACCAGATTATGAAGATCGATCCTTTGGCAGTTTATTTTGAAGCTAGACCGGGTACAGGAGCTGTTTTGACCAATATCCGTGAAAAGAAATGGAAAGATGGCCTTTGGCTAGCACGTCGCAAACGTCTGGGATTTTTCGAGAGACCAGTTAATATATATGAAGCCCATGCAGGATCTTGGAAGAGAAATCCAGATGGTAGTCCCTATACTTTTTCGCAACTGAAAGACGAGTTGATTCCATACTTAGTTGAGATGAACTATACACATATTGAGTTCATGCCTTTAATGGCTCACCCACTTGGATTGAGCTGGGGCTATCAACTTATGGGTTACTTTGCTTTTGAACATTCCTATGGTACACCTGAGGAATTCCAAGATTTCGTTGAAGAATGTCATATAAATAATATCGGTGTTATCGTCGACTGGGTTCCGGGTCATTTCACTATTAATGATGATGCATTGGCATATTATGACGGTACACCAACTTTTGAATACCAAGACCACAACAAGGCTCATAACTACGGTTGGGGTGCACTGAATTTTGACCTCGGGAAAAATGAGGTCCAGTCTTTCCTGATCTCAAGTATTAAATTTTGGATTGATTTTTACCACTTAGATGGTATTCGGGTTGATGCAGTGAGCAATATGCTGTATCTAGATTATGATAATGCTCCTTGGACTCCAAACAAAGACGGTGGAAACCTTAACTACGAGGGTTATTATTTCCTTCAACGGTTGAACACAGTGATTAAGTTAGCTCATCCAGATATCATGATGATTGCAGAAGAAAGCTCATCAGCGACAAAGATTACTGGTATGAAAGAAATGGGCGGCCTTGGATTTGACTATAAATGGAATATGGGCTGGATGAACGACATTCTCCGTTTCTACGAGGAAGATCCGATTTATCGCAAGTATGACTTTAATCTTGTGACCTTCAGCTTTATGTATGTTTTCAATGAAAACTATCTCTTACCTTTCTCGCATGATGAAGTGGTTCATGGCAAGAAGAGTATGATGCATAAGATGTGGGGAGATCGCTACAATCAGTTCGCTGGTCTGCGCAACCTCTACACCTATCAAATTTGTCATCCTGGTAAGAAACTCTTGTTCATGGGTAGTGAGTACGGGCAATTCCTAGAGTGGAAGTCTGAGGAGCAGTTGGAATGGTCTAATCTAGAAGATCCGATGAATGCCAAGATGAAGCATTTTACTTCTCAACTCAATCAATTCTATAAAGACCATCGCTGTCTTTGGGAAATTGATACTAGTTATGATGGTATCGAGATTATCGATGCTGATAATAGAGATCAGAGTGTCCTTTCCTTTATTCGTAAGGGCAAGAAAGACGAAATGTTAGTCTGTGTCTTTAACATGGCACCAGTTGAACGTAAGGACTTTACGATTGGTTTACCTGTTGCAGGTATTTACGAAGAAGTTTGGAATACAGAATTAGAAGAATGGGGAGGTGTGTGGAAAGAGCACAATCAAACAGTTCAGACTCAAGAAGGCTTATGGAAAGATTATGAGCAGACTTTGACCTTTACCTTGCCTGCCATGGGAGCAAGCATCTGGAAGATCAAGCGTCGTTTGAAACCAGCTAAGAAAAAAGAATAATGGGCTGTTGATGATATTTTTTAGATTTTAAAAACGGATGTACTTGTATTGGACTTGAAACACAAGAGAAATGGATTTCCTATTATTTTTATAAAAAAGTTTGACTTCCGACCTTCTTTCGATTTTAACGTTCACATGTCTTTATAAAGGAGTAGAAAATGAAGAATGAAATGCTAGCTTTGATCCTTGCGGGTGGGCAAGGAACACGTCTCGGAAAACTCACTCAAAGCATTGCCAAACCGGCAGTGCAATTCGGTGGGCGCTACCGTATCATTGACTTTGCTCTTTCCAACTGTGCAAACTCTGGAATCCATAATGTTGGTGTGATTACGCAATACCAACCTCTTGCTTTGAATAACCATATCGGAAATGGTTCTAGCTGGGGATTGGATGGTATCAATTCAGGTGTCTCTATTTTACAACCTTATTCAGCCAGCGAAGGAAACCGTTGGTTTGAAGGGACTAGTCACGCTATCTACCAAAACATTGACTACATCGACAGTGTTAATCCTGAGTATGTTTTGATTCTTTCTGGTGACCACATCTACAAGATGGACTACGATGATATGCTTCAGTCCCATAAGGATAACAATGCCAGTTTGACAGTAGCTGTCCTAGACGTACCTCTCAAAGAAGCTAGCCGTTTCGGTATCATGAATACAGATGCCAATAACCGTATCGTTGAATTCGAAGAAAAACCTGCGCAACCTAAGTCTACAAAGGCTTCTATGGGGATTTATATTTTTGACTGGAAACGACTTCGTAATATGCTTGTTGCTGCTGAAAAGAGTAATGTGGATATGTCAGACTTCGGTAAGAACGTTATCCCTAACTATCTCGAGTCTGGTGAAAGTGTCTATGCTTATGAATTTAATGGCTATTGGAAAGACGTTGGTACGATTGAGTCACTTTGGGAAGCCAATATGGAGTACATTTCACCAGAAAATGCCTTGGATAGCCGCAATCGTCAGTGGAAAATTTACTCAAGAAACTTGATCTCACCACCAAACTACTTTGGTGCGCATGCTCACGTTGAAGATTCATTGGTCGTGGATGGCTGTTTTGTAGATGGAACTGTTAAACGTTCGATTCTTTCAACAGAAGCACAAGTACGTGAAGGTGCTGAGGTCGTTGATTCTGTTATCATGAGCGGGGCTATTATTGGCCATGGAGCAAAGATTACTCGTGCTATTATTGGTGAGGGTGCCATTATTGCAGACGGCGTAGAGATTGACGGAACTGAGGAAGTGCAAGTAGTAGGATACAATGAAGTAGTGGGGGTAGCAACAGATGAAGATTGATAAATATTCAGCCATTTTAGGAAACACAGTTGGTTTTCATGATATGTCAACGTTAACAGAACACCGTCCGGTAGCTAGCTTGCCTTTCGGTGGGAAATACCGTTTGATTGACTTCCCCCTTTCCAGTCTTGCAAATGCAGGTGTTCGTAGTATCTTTGGTATTTTCCAACAAGATAATATCAGCTCAGTTTTTGACCATATTCGTTCAGGTCGTGAGTGGGGCTTGTCAACCCTTCTAAGTCACTACTATCTAGGAATTTACAATACTCGTGTTGAAAGCAGTACAGTTGGAAAAGAGTATTACCAACAACTTCTTACCTACTTGAGACGTTCAGGTTCAAACCAAACCGTTTCGATTAACTGCGATGTGTTGGTGAATATTGACTTGAATCAAGTCTTCCACCTACACAATACAACAAAAGGTCCGATTACAGTTGTATATAAGAAACTTCCGAAGAAAGACATTTCAGATGTGAATGCTATCTTGGAAATTGATGAAACTGACCATGTTCGTTCGCACAAACTCTTTGATAACAAATCTACGGATGAACTCTTCAACATGTCTACAGATATCTTTGTTGTGGATACTCCTTGGTTGATTGAACGACTTGAAGAAGAGGCTCAGAAAGAATATCCTGAAAAGTTGCGCTATGTTCTTCGCGATTTGGCTGTAAAAGAAGGTGCTTTTGCTTACGAATACACAGGATACTTAGCAAACATTCATTCTGTTCAGTCTTATTATCAAGCAAATATTGATATGCTTGAATCTAAAAAGTTCTACTCACTCTTCTCACCAAATCAAAAGATTTATACAAAAGTTAAGAATGAAGAACCAACCTACTATGCGAATACTTCAAAAGTAAGTACTTCTCAGTTTGCTTCTGGTAGTATCATTGAGGGTGAAGTAGTTCAGTCAGTCCTATCTCGTAACATTTATGTTCACAAAGATAGCGTAGTGAAGGACAGTATTCTATTCCCTCGTGTTGTGATTGGTCAAGGTGCCCAGGTTGAATATGCTATCTTGGACAAGGGAGTTGAAGTTGCGGACGGTGTTGTCATTCGAGGAACAGCAGAACATCCAGTCGTAGTGAAGAAGGGTGAAACAGTAACAGAGGACATTTATTCATGAAAATTTTATTTGTAGCGGCAGAAGGAGCACCCTTTTCAAAAACAGGTGGTTTGGGCGATGTCATTGGCGCACTTCCCAAATCACTTGTAAAAGCGGGGCACGAAGTTGCAGTTTTCTTGCCTTATTATGATATGGTAGAAGCAAAGTTCGGAGACCAGATTGAGGATGTTCTCCACTTTGAAGTTAGTGTGGGATGGCGTAAACAGTATTGTGGTATTAAGAAAACTGTTTTGAATGGGGTTACCTTCTACTTCATTGATAATCAATATTATTTCTTCCGTGGTCATGTGTATGGTGATTTTGACGACGGTGAACGCTTTGCCTTTTTCCAACTGGCTGCTCTTGAAGCTATGGAACGCATCGGCTTTATCCCTGACCTTCTCCATGTTCATGACTACCACACAGCCATGATTCCCTTCTTGTTAAAAGAAAAGTACCATTGGATTCAGGCCTATCAAGGAATTAGAACAGTTTTAACCATTCACAATTTGGAATTCCAAGGTCAATTTTCTGAAGGAATGTTATGGGATTTGTTCGGTGTTGGGTTTGAACGCTATGCTGATGGCACCCTTCGCTGGAATGATTGTCTCAACTGGATGAAAGCAGGTATTCTCTACGCGGATCGTGTCTCAACCGTTTCCCCTAGCTATGCGCACGAGATTATGACCAGTCAGTTTGGTTGCGGTTTGGACCAGATTCTTCGGATGGAGTCAGGTAAGGTTTCAGGTATTGTTAATGGTATTGACGCAGATCTTTATAATCCTCAAACAGACCCGCTTTTAGACTATCATTTTGATAAGGAAGATTTGTCGGGAAAAGCGCAAAACAAAGCAAAATTGCAAGAGAGAGTTGGGTTGCCTGTGAGAGCAGATGTTCCGCTAGTTGGGATTGTCTCTCGTTTAACACGCCAAAAAGGTTTTGATGTCGTTGTAGAAAGCTTGCATCGTTTCTTACAGGAGGACGTTCAAATAGTCCTTTTAGGAACAGGCGATCCAGCTTTTGAACATTCCTTCTCCTGGTTTGCTCAAGTCTATCCAGACAAGCTATCAGCAAATATCACTTTTGACGTCAAGCTCGCTCAAGAAATCTACGCAGCTTGTGATCTCTTCCTCATGCCAAGTCGTTTTGAACCATGTGGTTTGTCTCAAATGATGGCGATGCGTTACGGAACTCTACCATTGGTTCATGAAGTGGGTGGATTGCGTGATACGGTTCAAGCTTTCAATCCAATCGAAGGAACTGGTACTGGATTTAGCTTTGATAATTTAACACCATACTGGCTTAACTGGAGTTTCCAAACAGCCTTGGATGTTTATAAGAATCAGCCAGATGTTTGGAGAAATCTACAAAAACAAGCTATGGAATGTGATTTCTCATGGGATACAGCCTGCAAGTCTTATCTTGACCTGTACCATAGTTTAGTCAACTAACTAATAGATAAAATCGTATGATTCTTTCATACGATTTTTGGGCTGTTTAGAAAAGAGGAGAAGTTATGACTCAAGTAATGGGGCTCTGTGTCATGGACGTTGACGGCACCCTGATAGCAGAAGAAGTGATTGATCTTTTAGGAAAAGAAGCAGGTTGCGAAGAAGAAATATCGCAGATTACAAGCCAGGCAATGCGAGGTGAACTGGACTTTGAAACAAGCTTACGAGCGAGAGTCGCATTGTTAAAAGGTCTTCCGGTTTCGGTCTTTGATATTGTCTTCAAATCCATTCATCTGTCTAAGAATGCTCAAGAATTTATCTCCATACTTCAAAAGAAGGGCATTCTAGTCGGTCTAGTGTCTGGTGGATTTGCACCAATAGTTGAGAGATTAGCAAAGTCTCTTGGGATCACTTATTACTCTGCAAATCAATTAGAAGTCAAAGACGGTTTTTTAACAGGTCGACTAGTTTGTGAAATTGTGACAGGTCAAGTAAAACAAGTTACTCTTGAGAAATGGAGAAAGGAATTAGGACTCCCTAAAGAAAGAACGATTGCCATTGGTGATGGGGCTAACGACCTCTTGATGTTAAAGACAGCAGGATGTAGTATTGCATTTTGTGCCAAAGAAGTCGTAAAATCCGAGATAGCTTGTCATGTAGATACGAGGGATTTTTTGGAAGTTCTTCCTTTGATTGATTTCTTAGAATGAGAGGGTACTATGAAAATTGTAATCGCACCTGATTCTTTTAAAGAATGTTTGGCTGCAGAAGAGGTAGCTCAAGCTATAAAAAGGGGTTTTGAACAGTCAATAGCAGATGTAGAATGTCTGCTTTGCCCTGTAGGTGATGGTGGGGAAGGAACTGTAGACGCTATCCGACATTCTCTTGAACTCGAAGAAAAATGGCAAGAGGTTACGGGGCCTTTTGGGCTAAAAGAATCCATGCGCTACTTTCACAAAGATCAAATAGCGCTCTTCGAAGTTGCTGACTTGGTTGGTCTTGGGAAGATTCCGCGGGAGAAACGAAACCCTCTCCACATCCAAACTCGCGGTATCGGAGAATTGATCCGCCATCTCATTGATCAAGGGATGAAAGATATCTATGTCGGCGTTGGTGGTACGGCTAGTAATGACGGTGGGATAGGCATTGCTGCTGGTTTAGGTTATCGTTTTTATGATAAGAATGGAAAAGAATTGCCAGCTTGCGGTCAGACTTTGCTTGAATTCGAGTTAGTTTCAGACAGCGAGTTGTATAGAATACCTGAAGATGTGAAAATCCGCATTTTAGCAGATGTCGTGAGCCCTCTATGTGGTCATCAAGGGGCAACCTATACATTTGGCAAGCAAAAGGGCTTGGATCCTGCTTTATTTGAGATAGTAGATCTGGCTATGCAGCGGTTCTATGAAAAATTATCGCCTTCTACCCTATTTCTTAAAGGAGCAGGGGCAGGTGGGGGTATTGCTGCTGGGCTATGTGCTTTTGCTGAGGCCTGTATCGTATCTGGAATTGATACTTGCTTGGATTTGATAGACTTTGACAAGAAAGTTTCAGATGCCGACTTGGTTATTGTTGGAGAGGGTAGACTGGATAGTCAAAGCTTCGCTGGGAAAGCTCCTATCGGTGTAGCAAAAAGAACCCCTAACAGAGTTCCAGTTATTGCTATTTGTGGTAGTCTTGCTGACGATTTGCCTCCCCTACCATTTGAAAATATACAAGCAGCATTTTCCATTTTAGAGAAAAGTGAACCTTTAGAGAATAGTTTGAAGAATGCAAGTCTCTATTTGGAGCACACAGCTACTAATATCGGTCATTTATTAAATATGAGGAAGGATTAACCTAACCATTTTTTCCAGATTGATTTTTTAGGAGTTTCTGTCTTTTTCTCCTCCCAGAGATTCGAGAATGCAAGTCTAAGGTCTTTTTCATCTACTTGAACAGGTTTGTTCGTGTGAATGACAAGGCCGAAAGGAGAGGTGATATGATCATCTGAAACAATAGTCGCCTGGCAGTTGCTTTCCTTTGCTTGTTTTAAGTAAAATACCTGTTTGTCAAACTCGATATTTGGTGAAATCTTCACAAAAAGAGGTTCTGTCTTTTCTTGAAAATGTTCCAAAATCGTTAAAAATCCCTTTTGTAACTGAAGGCTATTGGCTGTCTCAACATCCGCATAGCCTAGAACTCTTTCCTCGAAAGTACCGAGGTAGCGGCGTTGTTCATCTGGGTTTAATTTCGGCCCACCATGAGCTTTTTCTAGTAGTTGTTTTGATAAATCTGTCATAAAAACAGTATATCACAAAAATCGCAAGAAAACAGACAAAAGAAAGCGATTACTTTATAAAGTTAAGGAAAATTTGCACAAAGATAACGTTTTTTCTTGAAAAACGCTTATTTTTAAGGTATCATAGAGGTGTAAAAAATTTAACTCAAAGGAGAGTAAAAAATGTCAATTATTACTGATGTTTACGCTCGCGAAGTCCTAGACTCACGCGGTAACCCAACACTTGAAGTAGAAGTTTATACTGAATCAGGTGCTTTCGGACGTGGTATGGTTCCATCAGGAGCTTCTACTGGTGAACACGAAGCAGTTGAACTTCGCGACGGTGACAAATCTCGTTACGGTGGTCTTGGTACACAAAAAGCTGTTGACAACGTAAACAACATCATTGCTGAAGCAATCATCGGCTACGATGTACGTGACCAACAAGCTATTGACCGTGCTATGATCGCACTTGACGGTACTCCTAACAAAGGTAAATTGGGTGCAAATGCAATTCTTGGTGTGTCTATCGCTGTAGCTCGTGCTGCTGCTGACTACCTTGAAATCCCACTTTACAGCTACCTTGGTGGATTCAACACTAAAGTTCTTCCAACTCCAATGATGAACATCATCAACGGTGGTTCTCACTCTGACGCTCCAATCGCTTTCCAAGAATTCATGATCGTGCCTGCTGGTGCACCATCATTCAAAGAAGCTCTTCGTTGGGGTGCTGAAATCTTCCACGCACTTAAGAAAATCCTTAAATCACGTGGTTTGGAAACTGCCGTAGGTGACGAAGGTGGATTCGCTCCTCGTTTCGAAGGAACTGAAGACGGTGTTGAAACTATCCTTGCTGCGATCGAAGCTGCTGGATATGTTCCTGGTAAAGACGTATTTATCGGATTTGACTGTGCCTCATCAGAATTCTACGATAAAGAACGCAAAGTTTACGACTACACTAAATTCGAAGGTGAAGGAGCTGCTGTACGTACTGCTGCAGAACAAATCGACTACCTTGAAGAATTGGTAAACAAATACCCAATCATCACTATCGAAGATGGTATGGACGAAAACGACTGGGACGGTTGGAAAGCTCTTACTGAACGTCTTGGTGGTAAAGTTCAATTGGTTGGTGACGACTTCTTCGTAACAAACACTTCTTACCTTGAAAAAGGTATTGCAGAAGGTGCTGCTAACTCAATCCTTATCAAAGTTAACCAAATCGGTACTCTTACTGAAACATTTGACGCTATCGAAATGGCGAAAGAAGCTGGTTACACTGCCGTTGTATCACACCGTTCAGGTGAAACTGAAGATTCAACAATCGCTGACATCGCAGTTGCAACTAACGCAGGACAAATCAAGACTGGTTCACTTTCACGTACAGACCGTATCGCTAAATACAACCAATTGCTTCGTATCGAAGACCAACTTGGTGAAGTAGCTGAATACCGTGGATTGAAATCATTCTACAACCTTAAAAAATAATCTAGTTCAGTGAACAAGGTTTGAAGCCCCTCGGATTTTTTCCGAAGGGCTATTTTTGTATTTAGGGGGCAAAAAAGGGGCAGTGTTTATGGTATAATAGACAAAAATACGTGAATTAGAAAGAAATTATGTCTAAAGAGATTGATATTGAGTATTACCACCAGCTAGCACTGCAAAAGAAGAAGGAGCACCGCAAAGTGTTAGCTAATCTAAAGAAAAAACCTCCTAAAAACTTAGATAAGATTGCGCAGCAGATTCACCAAGAAGTCTTTGCTGAGATTGATTGTACTGCCTGTGCTAACTGTTGCAAGACTTTGGGGCCCGACTTTAAAGAAGCAGATATTACCCGTATCGCTAAGTACTTTAAGATGAAATTACCAGCCTTTGAAGCAGAGTTTTTACAGGTAGATGAAGACGGGGATAAGGTTTTCAAATCCATGCCTTGCCCCTTTCTAGGAGGAGATAATCTCTGCTCAATCTACGACGTTCGTCCCAAGGCCTGTCGTGAATTCCCCCATACAGATCGTAAAAAAATCCATCAAATTAATCATTTGACAATTAAGAATACCTTGACCTGCCCTGCAGCCTATCTCTTTGTTGAGAAATTAAAAGATAAGTTATAGAATTTACACCTTTAAATCTTGTACAAAGATTCTAGGGTGGAAGTATCTTGTATTTGTTAGAATATAGATAGAATTGAACACGGCCTAAAGCTGTGTGAAAAAGATGAAATTTTCTCGGAGTAGGAGCCCCTCCGTCAATTTTCCAATTTTCACTTTGTTTTTAACGGCCTTAGTATCTTTTATGAGGTGAAAAAGAATATGATGCATCAATTCAATCAAACCATGGATTATTTGGAGCAGCAACTGACTGGAGAAGTGGATATGAAAAGATTTCAGCAGTTATCGGGCTATTCCTACCCGCTCTTTAGCAGGCTATTTTCTATCCTGGCAGATATAACATTAGCAGAATACTTGCGCAATCGCAGGCTATCAGAAGCTGTGACAGACTTGCGGGAAAGCTCTGACAAAATCATTGACATAGCAATGAAGTACGGCTATGAGTCTGCGGATTCCTTCAGCGCAGCCTTCAAGAAATTCCATGGGGCAACACCCTCAGAAGTTCGAAATGGAAAACCTTATCGGGTCTTTCCTAGACTTCAATTATCCTTAAAGATTACAGGAGGAAAGAACATGGATATCAAGATTCAAAAGAAACCTTCTTTTACTGTGGCAGGTGTCCTATTGGAAGCTATTGACAATAGCAAATGCCCGTCTGCTTGGGAGAATCTCTATAACAATCACAGCTTGGAAAGCCTAGAGAGTCTAGGCAGTGGCCAATCCTTCGGCATCTGTTCGGATGTCAAAG
Source organism: Streptococcus oralis (assembly GCA_905372585.1). GTDB lineage: Bacteria > Bacillota > Bacilli > Lactobacillales > Streptococcaceae > Streptococcus > Streptococcus oralis_CJ. Next base: position 14,283 of record CAJPPL010000017.1, on the reverse strand, counting down.
AAGGTGAAATCATCAACTATATGGCTGCTTATGATGTGACGGATAAAGCGAAAGCAGAAGAACTAGGTCTGTCCATCAAAGATGTCCCAGCCGCTGAATATGCTATCGTCCCAGTCAAAGGTCCTATACCAGCTAGCATTCACAATGCTTGGAAATATGTCTTGGAGGTCTTTTTCCCGGAAACAGGCTATCGCCACTCAGGAGCGCCAGACTTTGAAGTCTATACTGAAGGAGACATGTCGGCACCAGACTACCAAATGGAACTCTGGATACCAGTGATCAAGGGCTAGATCATTTTCTGATTTTTTATAAAGATGCAAACCGAACTCTGTAGAAAGAATCTCTACAGAGTTTTTAATTGTTGACATTCATGACTATAAATCACAAATTCCCATATTTTTTGTTTGGATTTTATGGGGCATGCGAATAGTTTTCTCGGTATAATAGTCCCATAGAAGATAAGGAGGCATGAATATGCAAATGTATTTTGGAGATGTGTCACTTTGCTATAGTTATTCATTGGCAATGGCACTGGATGCCTATGGTTATGACTTTAAAGCAGACTTTCTAGAGGCAATCATGGTAATGGGAAATGGCGCTAGTATCGTAAAGGAAGATGACCAGCACCCTCTAGTATTCTTTGATAACGGAATGCCAGATCTTTCCATCTCCCATTCCTTAAAAATACTTGGGTTTGACTATGAGGATTTCTATCTAAAAGATGGAACTGAAGTAGATTTGGAAGAGATTAAAGGAAAGTTAGAAACCTTTCTGTCCAATGGACCTGTCGTACTGGGACCTCTTGATATGGGACATTTGACTTACAATCCCAATCACACAATTCTTTATGGTGTAGATCACTTTGTAACTGTGTATGCTCTTGATAGTCAGTATCTCTATTTGCATGATCCAGCTGGTTTTGCCTGTATGAAGGTTGCTTTTAATGACATTTTAGAAGCTTGGAAGGCGGAGGCTATTGACTATAAGCGTGGAGCTTATTCCATGTGGGGAAATTTTAAGAAGGTCAAGAGTCCTAGTCAGACTGAAATCTATCAGGAAACAGCAAGGATTATGAAAAACCGATATCTGAATGGTCAAAGTGGTGTTTTGGAATGTTATGCAAAAGCAGTTGCTGAAAACGGCTTAAATGCCGAGCAAAAACAATTGCATCAGTATTTCAGCTTTAAACTTGCAGCTGTTCGAAATCTCTATCTCAGTAAATTCTTAAAAGATCATAATTCCAAAGGAGCAAGATTAAAAGAGGAATTAGCTACTTTATTTGGCCAAGCCCATCTTTCATGTTTAAAAGAAGATTATCAAGAACTAGCCCACTTGCTCTATCAGATAGCTGAAGTGGATGATCGCTTTAGAGATTTATATGTAAATAAGTAAGTCTAGGGGCGCTCCTAACTTTTATAAAATGGCAAGTAAAAGCAGTTTTTCGTAAAATGAAGAACTGCTTTTTGATTATGGTATAATGAAGTAAGAAAATAGCTTATTCTACTTAAAAATGAAGGGAGAACGCCTATGCCTAGACCAAGAACGAAAGAGGAATTAGTGCTAGCCTCTAAGGAAAATTATGAGAAGCTCAATCTCCTCATTTCTCAGTTAAGTGAAGAGGAGCTACAGACTCCTTTTGATTTTTCAAAAGACCAAAAGAAAAAAGAAGCTCACTGGAATAGAGATAAAAATCTACGGGATGTCCTGATCCATCTCTATGAATGGCATCAGTTAGTTTTGACTTGGGTAGATTCTAATCAAAAGGGTCATGAAAGACCTTTTCTCCCTGAACCTTATAATTGGAAAACTTATGGAGAAATGAATGTCGCTTTTTGGAAGAAGCACCAGAGAACTTCCTTAGAAGAAGCCACCAAACTCCTCGAACAATCACATAAAGAGGTTTTAGAGTTGATAGAAGGCTTCAGCACTGACGAACTCTTTACCAAAGGTATCTATCAGTGGACAGGTGGGACAAGTCTAGGTTCCTACTTTGTGAGTGCCACCTCCAGTCACTATGATTGGGCTCTGAAAAAACTCAAAGCTCATCAGAAAAATTGTAAGTCCTACTAGTTAAAGTGAGTATGAAGTTTAGAAAAAGGTCTTCTAAGCTTCGAATAGCTTCATTCTCGTGATTTTTGAGCTATTCTAGCTTTAGAATCCTTCTAAAATTAAAATTTAGGTTTGTCATAAACTTAGAATAGCACCAAAACATTTATATCAATGCAATTCTAAGTTTAGAATTGCATTGATATTAAAGGAATTGAGCTGTTCGATGCTTAGAATGCCTTTGTTCTGAGAAATGTTGACTAGAAAATGATTCGAATAGCTTTTTTTCTGATATAGGATGATAGATAGATGGGTGAGATGATGAGCATACAAAAAGAGAAAGTAAAAAAAGAGTTGCTATCCCTCTGTTTGGGAGAGCTTGCAGCCGCTCTATCCTTTTGGTTGTGTTTTTTCCTTTTGAAAAATCGGCTTGGTGATGTGAATAGTCTAGTAACCATTCTCTATCCTCTGTCTTTACTGACATTTATTTTGCTTCAAGGTTCAATCTATTGGGCGATTTTGATTAGAAGACTCTCGAAACCTCAGTTCGGAAGCGCTAGTGTCCCCAAACTATATGGTTGTTTCAGAATACTAGACCTTGTTTTACTTATTTCAGGCTTTCCTTTTATTGTCTGGAATGCACAGAGTGTTCGAGTGGCTATTATAGCCACACTAATACAGCTTTTTGCCCTTATCGAATGGATTAATTATTTCCTCGTACGCCTATCTTATAGTTTGAACCCACTTGTTTTATGGAAACGAATTACCAATGGAAAACTTGAAAAGAGCAGAATAGCCAAGGAGTTGGGGTAGGGGAGTGTAGTATTGGAGAGTTTAAGTTATTCAAACAATGTTACCTTGAAATTTTCATTTATACTATAATGTTCTTAATGAATATTCAGGAAGAGAACTAAATGCTCTGCAAATTTTGATTCTTTGAAACTTACTGCTTCCAAATGATTTTCTAGAGTATTGAAATTGAAGTTACTAATTGAGCGGAAAAAAGTCAGTTTGATGTTATCGGAATCGGAATACAAAATTTTACTCTCGTTCAAACTTGTATTGATTTTTATTGTCAGTGTTTTCGTGATATAATATTATCAGAATAAATTATTGGAGAATCTGAATGAGAAACGATATTCAACCGGCTTTACAAACAATAAAATCTTATTTTGAAAAATCAGAATTTTATATTCCTACCTATCAGAGGCCCTATGCTTGGCAAGTACCACAATGTGAACAACTCATTGAAGATATTAATCTTCATATGGAAAATTTCGATGATAGTTCTCAAGACAATTATTTCTTTGGAGCTGTTCTCATTGCTCAAGAATCTGGAGAAGATCATGAAGTAACCTTGATTGATGGCCAGCAAAGAACAACGACCTTTATGCTACTTCTTAAGGCAATCTTATTGAAGATTGATAAGGAGCTTGAACTTCAACCGACTCTAGATACTGATGCACGCAGATTAGTGAAACGTCTTAATGGTCTTAAAGAGCAGATTGTTACAATGCTTTTCAATGTTTCAGATGACGAAAAAGATGATTTCGTTGATGGATTGTATTATCCTAGTGATGATAGGATAAAGTATCTAAATCAGTCAATCTCGGAAAAATATGCTAGTGAGATGACTACTATCTTGTTAGGTAGAGATTTCACTTCGATTAAAGAGAAAGTTTATCAAATTTATCGTCGTCAAAAAGATAATCGTTATACAAATTATTATAAAAACTTTAGATATTTTTATAATATGTGCGATGATTTGAATGTTTTTAAACTCATCAACTTTGCTAACCATTTCATTGATAACTGCCAAGTGATCACCATTACAAGTTATAATACCGATCAAGCAATAAATATTTTCAATTCTTTAAATGGGACTGGTGTCCCATTGACCCCAATTGAAGTAATCGTATCTAAGACCACTGCAAATGCATCAGATAGGAAGAACTTCGAAAAAAATTGGCAAGAGATTGTACAACGTACCGATTCATCTAGATTAGATTTGAATGCGTTAATTACTCATTATATTTTCGTAAAACTCTCAGAACAAAACGGTGCTGATCGAAGAAATCCTGGTATAAGAGCCTTTTTCTCAAAAAATAAGCATCTATTGAATGAAGATATTCTGTTTACTTCTGAACTAAATATAATCATAAACAATTTTGAACGAGTATCTGATACTATTAATGGTCAATTGATAAACAAATTAAACGGTAATTTAAGACCTTTTGTTAGTAGTTATCTATTTTTCAGACAAGACAACACATATCTGGAATACTTACTTAGACTTGGAGTTTTAATTGAATTATCTGAACTCTCGTATAGCCATAAACTTTTTAAAGGCTTCTTAGAAGAAGTAAATTTGTTGTATAGTCAAGTCGATTCAATTTCAATAGACGAACTTATTTCAAAAATAAGAAACCATATTCATGACAATTTTATTTATGAAGATGTTAAACAAACTTTGACTGAAAGTGGCGTTTCAAATTCGATTCTTTACGTAAATGAATTCTTATTTGCATTGAAAAAAGGTATTGACTTTAATTTAGATGGGAATATTGATATTGAACATATTATGCCACAAAGTGGTTTAAATCGAGAAAATATTATGTCAGATGCAGGATTAGAAAGCCAGGAAGAATTCAGGGATTATGCTGAGAAAATTGGTAATAAGATACTCCTAGAAGCTGATATTAATCGAAGTATACAAGATGCTTGGTTTAGGAGTAAGAGAAAAAATACAATCACAAGCGGCCATGGCTATATAGGCAGTAAGTTTCCAATAGCTAAATCTCTTGTTAATTATCTAAATGACACTTGGACAAAAACTGACATTGAAGCGGCAACAGAAAAAGCTGCTACACGAATTGCTGATTTTATTTTTGAATAAACTAGAAAGATAGAATTAAGAGGTACGTTATAATTATGTCATTAAATCAAGTTACTATAGAAATTCCATTGAATATTCAGAAAGGATTAGACTCTGGAATTTATAAACGTTATGGTTCAATAATCAGAAATTCATCCGGCCATATAGTAAAGCATCTAAAAGAAGTAAAGGCAGGAGAACCAGCTCAACAGGTCCTTAAAGGCCTTGCAAAAAATAAATATGTGCTAGTAACAGCTATTAGTGCAACTATTCTAGCTGTTGGTGGTGTTGGTTATTATGCATTTATTTCAAATAGATATAAGAAGATTGTAAAGAAACTTATAGAAAAGCTAGTTCACTTCATTCAATTAGCACAAAAAGGAGAAGTAAGTGAAGTAGAGGTTGATAATTTCTTAAAATTTTTACAGGATAATCAAAAAGAACTACTTTCTTTGAAACTAGACTCTGAAATAGATGAGTTATTTGATCTTGTATATAATTATACAATTCAATTTGCTCAAGCAAATGGATTTGAGACTGATACTATTTCAGAAGTGGCAGAAAATAATAAAGTTATTAACTTGATAGATTATCTGAACTTTCAAAAAACAATATATCGTTCTGATGCAGTATGATATATTGAAAGAGAAATTTACTGATTCAGAAAGGAAAACTTCAAATTGTCCTACAAATTTCTACTTTTCGACCTCGACCACACCTTGCTTGACTTTGATGCTGCTGAGGATGTGGCTTTGACGCAACTTCTAAAGGAAGAAGGAGTTGCGGACATTCAAGCCTATAAAGACTATTACGTTCCTATGAACAAGGCTCTCTGGAAGGACTTGGAGCAAAAGAAAATCAGTAAACAAGAACTGGTTAACACGCGCTTTTCTCGTTTATTTGCTCATTTTGGACAGGAAAAAGACGGTAGGTTACTTGCCCAGCGTTACCAATTTTACTTAGCCCAACAGGGACAAACTCTGTCGGGTGCTCATGAACTCTTGGACAGCCTCATCGAACGTGATTATGACTTGTATGCTGCGACAAATGGCATTACTGCCATTCAGACGGGTCGTCTGGCTCAATCAGGTCTGGCTCCCTATTTCAACCAAGTCTTTATCTCTGAACAGTTGCAAACGCAAAAACCTGATGCACTATTCTATGAAAAAATCGGACAGCAGATTGCAGGATTTGATAAAGAAAAGACACTGATGATTGGAGATTCTCTAACCGCTGACATTCAAGGTGGTAATAATGCTGGAATTGATACTATCTGGTACAATCCCCATCACCTCGAAAATCACACACAAGCCCAGCCAACTTATGAAGTTCATTCTTACCAAGACTTGCTGGATTGTTTAGATGCTTTGTAGTGATTTCCCTAAGAGGTGTTGATATGGAAATTAAAGTCATTGAAGAGATTGATAATTTACTAAATCTCATCGAGCAGTATCGGTTAAAAGGTGTGGTTGCTCAAGTAAATTCGTTAAAAGAGTTAAAGTATATCATAAGCAATCATATAGAGCTAAGTACTCGAGAGAAGATGAATATCCACTATTCACTCTTTCTCCCTAGGGGTGGTTTATCTGAACTCTACTATATGGACGCTAATCTTGAACGGATGATGTCTGTAAATAATCAACTTTCCTATGCTATTGATACAATCGAAAAGTTTTTAATGGCTGATTGATGCTGTAAATACTAATGTCCAATACTAGGATGAATAACAGTATATATAAGAACTGTAAAAAGTGGTTTTAATAACCACTTTTTGCTATAATAGAGGCAGTAAAAACGAAGGAGTAGTAAATTATGTCAAGACCAGAACTTTCTCTTTATGAACCATTGTATACACTAAAGGAAGTTGATCAAAATATCTGGATAGTAGATGGTGATTTGATTCAAATGGATATGAAGGTTTTCAAACTACCTTTTCAGACACGTATGACAGTGGTTAAGTTAAAGGATGGAAAACTCTGGATTCATTCTCCAATCGCGCCAAACGAGGAGCTCTTTACTGAACTGGATGCTTTGGGCAGAGTCGCTTACCTGATTTCTCCAAATAAGATTCACTATGCCTATATTGCAGATTGGAAAAAAAGATATCCTCATGCGCAAACATGGTCTAGTCCAGGAGTTGAAGAGAGAGCGAAAAGTCAGAATGTCAAGGTGGTATTCGATGCTCCCTTAACAGATAAGGCTCCTGACCTATGGTCTGATGAGATTGATCAGCTTATTTTTAAGGGTAGTTCTGTGATTGAAGAAGTGGTGTTTTTTCATAAATCAACTAAAACACTCATTGTAACGGACCTTATAGAGAATTTTGAATCGGAAAAAATATCCAGTCCAATCCGCAGAAGATTTTGTCGTTTAGCTCGTGTAACAGCCCCTGATGGACAAACTCCTATCGATTATCGGATGACTTTTTTAGGAAGACAAAGGGAAGCAAGAATGTCTTTTTTCCGTATGTTAAACTGGAAACCTGATAAGATCATACTTGCACACGGTCTATGCTTTTTTGAGAATGGTATAGATGAATTAAAACGTGCTTTTAGATGGATACGGTAAAGGAGAAAAAGATGCAACACTCATCTTGGCATGCTTTGATTAAGGAGCAATTACCTGAGGGGTATTTCGGGAAAATCAATCAATTTATGGATCAGGTCTATGCTCAGGGAACTGTTTATCCACCTAAGGAAAAGGTTTTTCAGGCTCTCTTGACTACTCCTCTGGAAGAGGTTAAGGTGGTGATTTTAGGGCAAGATCCCTATCACGGGCCAGATCAAGCGCAGGGTTTGAGTTTTTCTGTACCTGACTCAATCCCAGCTCCGCCGTCCTTGCAAAACATTTTAAAAGAATTGTCAGATGATATCGGCGTTAAGAAATCACATGATTTGACGTCTTGGGCTGAGCAGGGAGTCTTACTTCTCAATGCTTGCTTGACGGTTCCTGCTGGGCAGGCCAATGGTCATGCTGGACAGATATGGGAGTCATTTACAGATGCTGTGATTCGGGTTGTAAATAATCTAGACAAACCTGTAGTCTTTGTACTCTGGGGTGCTTATGCACGTAAGAAGAAGGCCTTGGTTACCAATCCTCACCACTTGATTATCGAATCAGCCCATCCTAGTCCTTTATCGGTTTATAGAGGATTTTGGGGTTCCAAGCCTTTTTCCAAGGCCAATGCATTCTTAAAAGAGACAGGACAAGAGCCAATCGATTGGCTTAGATAAGGAGAGAATATGCCTCAGTTAGCGACGATTTGCTACATTGATAACGGAAAAGAACTGCTCATGCTCCATCGCAATAAGAAGCCCAATGATGTCCACGAAGGTAAATGGATTGGTGTTGGTGGGAAGCTAGAGCGAGGTGAGACTCCTCAAGAATGCGCTGCGCGTGAAATCCTCGAAGAGACAGGTCTCAAAGCCAAGCCAGTACTTAAAGGTGTTATCACTTTTCCTGAATTCACACCAGATTTAGACTGGTACACCTATATTTTTAAGGTGACGGAGTTTGAGGGTGACTTGATTGACTGCAATGAGGGGACGCTGGAATGGGTTCCCTATGATGAAGTTTTGAGCAAGCCAACTTGGGAGGGTGACCACACCTTTGTTGAGTGGCTTTTAGAGGACAAACCCTTCTTTTCAGCTAAGTTTGTTTATGATGGGGATAAATTGTTGGATACCCAAGTTGATTTCTATGAATAAAGGAGAAAGTAGATGCTACTTATCAAAAATGGTCGTGTAATGGATCCCAAGTCTTGTTTGGATCAAGTGTGTGATGTTTTGGTCCAAGATGGGAAAATTGTCAAAATTGCGCCTGAAATCAAGGGAGAAGGAGCAGAAGTGATTGACGCTACTGGTCTTGTAGTTGCGCCTGGACTAGTCGATATCCATGTTCATTTCCGTGAACCTGGCCAGACTCATAAGGAAGACATCCATACTGGGGCACTAGCGGCTGCTGCAGGTGGTTTTACAACGGTTGTCATGATGGCTAATACCAGTCCAACCATTTCAGACGTAGAAACTTTGCAAGAAGTTCTTCAGTCAGCTGCCAAGGAAAAGATTAACGTTAAGACAGTTGCGACCATTACTAAGAACTTTAATGGCCAAGACTTGACAGACTTTAAGGCACTCTTAGAAGCTGGAGCTGTTGGTTTTTCTGATGACGGTATTCCGCTTGAGAGCAGTAAAGTGGTCAAGGAAGCCATGGAAGAAGCTAAAAAACTTAATACTTTTATTAGTCTTCATGAGGAAGATCCAGGTTTGAACGGGATTCTTGGATTTAACGAAAACATCGCTAAGGAACATTTTCATATCTGTGGAGCGACTGGGGTGGCTGAGTACGCTATGATTGCGCGTGATGTTATGATTGCCTATGCAACCAAGGCCCATGTTCACATCCAGCATTTGTCTAAGGAAGAAAGTGTCAAGGTAGTGGAATTCGCTCAAGGTTTGGGAGCACAAGTCACAGCAGAAGTAGCACCACAACATTTCTCTAAGACAGAAGCTCTTCTTTTAACTCAAGGAAGCAATGCCAAAATGAATCCTCCGCTTCGTTTGGAATCAGACCGTCGTGCTGTTATCGAAGGTCTCAAGTCAGGTGTTATCACAGTTATCGCAACGGACCACGCGCCTCACCATGCAGATGAGAAAAATGTAGAAGATATCACCAAAGCGCCGTCTGGTATGACTGGCTTGGAAACCTCTCTATCTCTCGGCTTGACTTATTTGGTGGAAGCTGGTGAGCTAAGCTTAATGGAATTGCTAGAAAAAATGACTGTCAATCCAGCCAAGCTTTACAACTTTGAAGCAGGTTACTTAGCTGAAAATGGTCCAGCGGACATCACTATCTTTGATGCTAAAGCTGACCGCCTTGTGGACTCCCATTTTGCTTCGAAAGCAGCCAATTCCCCATTTATCGGTGAAACTTTAAAAGGGCAGGTTAAATATACCATCTGCAAGGGACAAATTGTCTACCAAAACTAGATGGGATTCTGCTCTAGAAACTATAAGAATAGAGAGCGTATATGTATCCAACCCATCAATTTAAAGACAAGTTTGTCTTATTTCTTAAGATATTTTTCCCTATTCTGATCTATCAATTTGCCAATTATTCTGCCTCTTTTGTTGATACAACCATGACTGGGCAGTACAATACCATGGACTTGGCGGGGGTGTCAACCGCAACGAGTCTATGGAATCCTTTCTTTACTTTTTTAACAGGGATTGTTTCGGCCATGGTTCCCATCATAGGCCATCATCTGGGACGGGGCAAAAAGGAAGAAGTAGCATCTGATTTTTACCAATTTATCTACTTGGCTTTCGGACTGTCTTTGGTCTTGCTTGGAATGGTAGTATTCTTAGCGCCACCTGTCTTAACCAACATCGGACTAGAAGCTCAAGTGGCGGCAGTTGCAGTTTCCTATCTTTGGTACCTGTCTATTGGAATTATTCCCTTGTTGCTGTTCAGTGTCATTCGCTCTTTGTTGGATTCTCTTGGATTGACCAAGCTATCTATGTACCTCATGCTCCTATTACTTCCGCTCAATAGTGGTTTTAACTATCTCTTGATATATGGAGCTTTCGGTTTCCCTGAGCTTGGTGGCGCAGGAGCAGGACTAGGAACTTCACTAGCCTATTGGGTTTTATTGGGGATTTCTATTCTTGTTTTATTCAAACAAGAAAGGTTAAAAGCGTTACATCTTGAAAAACGTATTCCACTAAATATAGATAAAATCAAGGAAGGTGTTCGATTAGGTCTACCAATCGGGGGAACCGTATTTGCTGAAGTAGCCATTTTCTCCGTGGTTGGACTAATCATGGCTAAGTTTTCATCGCTCATCATTGCCAGTCACCAGTCAGCTATGAATTTTTCGAGTCTCATGTATGCTTTTCCTATGAGTATTTCCTCTGCTATGGCGATTGTTGTGTCTTACGAGGTGGGGGCCAAACGTTTTGAGGATGCAAAAATCTATGCTCGTCTGGGGAGAGTAACCGCCCTTATTTTTGCAGGTCTTACCCTATCTTTTCTCTACATTTTTAGAGATCGTGTAGCAAGTCTATATGGGAATGACTCTCAGTTCATTGAAACAACTGCTGTATTTCTAACCTACAGTCTCTTTTTCCAGCTAGCTGATACCTTTGCGGCTCCGCTCCAAGGAATTTTAAGAGGGTATAAGGACACTATCGTTCCTTTCTATCTTGGCTTAATCGGATATTGGGGAGTAGCGATACCACTAGGATATCTACTAGATCAAGTAACTGACTTAGGGGCATTTGCCTACTGGATTGGGTTAATTGCCAGCTTGATTGTTTCTGGTTGTTTGTATCAATGGCGTCTGAAAACCGTAATGAAAAGATTGAGCTAATTTTTGGAAAATATCCTGAAAAAGCACTTTGTGAAAAAATACTCTAACTAGAGAGAATCCCTGTTTTTTCGGGGATTTCTTTTTTGTTTTTTGTGAATTTTTCTTAACAAATACTTTGACAGTGTATACTAAAAAAGGTAAAATAGTAAGGTAAGAACAAAGTTAGAAAGGCAAGATTATGTCAACTTTAGATAAGAATCTTTTGCTAGAGATGTTCCGTAAGATGGAAGAAATCCGTCGCATGGACTTAAAAATTGCTCAGTTAGTGAAAAAGGGAAAAGTCCCTGGTATGACTCACTTTTCTGTTGGAGAGGAAGCTGCTAACGTTGGAGCTATGCTGGCCCTCAATCCAGATGATCTGATCACCTCAAATCACCGTGGTCATGGTCAAGCTATCGCCAAAGGGATTGACCTCAACGGAATGATGGCTGAAATCCTCGGGAAATACACTGGAACCTGTAAAGGAAAAGGTGGTTCCATGCACATTGCTGACCTTGATGCTGGTAACCTCGGTGCCAATGGTATCGTAGGTGGTGGTATGGGAATCGCTGTTGGTGCAGCCCTCAGTCAGCAAATGCAGAACACTGGAAAAATCGTCGTTTGCTTCTTTGGAGACGGCGCGACTAACGAAGGTGTCTTCCACGAAGCAGTGAACATGGCTTCTATCTGGAACCTTCCAGTCATTTTCTATTGCATTAACAACGGTTACGGTATCTCTGCGGATATCAAGAAAATGACCAATGTAGAACATATTCATCACCGTAGCGCAGCTTATGGAATTCCTGGAATGTTTATTGAAGATGGCAACAACGTCATCGACGTTTATGAAGGATTTAAGAAAGCTGTAGATCATGTTCGTGGTGGCAATGGCCCAGTCTTGATCGAAAGTGTAACCTATCGCTGGCTTGGCCACTCATCATCTGACCCTGGTAAATATCGTACTCGTGAAGAAGTGGAATTGTGGAAACAAAAAGACCCAATCGAAAACCTTCGCAAATACCTCATTGAAAACAATATTGCAAGTGCAGAAGAATTGGAAGAAATTCAAGCACAAGTCAAGGAAGCAGTAGAAGCTTCTGTTAAATTTGCTGAAGAAAGCCCATTCCCACCACTAGAATCAGCATTTGAAGATATTTACGCAGACTAAGGAGAAAGAGATAAAAATGGAAACAAAAACAATGTCGTTCCGTGACACCATTATCCTTGCTATGTCTGAGGAAATGCGTCGCGATGAAAATGTATTCTTGATGGGAGAAGACGTCGGTGTCTTTGGAGGAGACTTCGGAACTTCTGTTGGAATGCTCGAAGAATTTGGTCCAGAACGTGTTCGTGACTGTCCGATTTCTGAAGCTGCTATCTCAGGTGCAGCAGCAGGAGCAGCCATGACAGGACTTCGTCCAATCGTCGATATGACCTTCATGGACTTCTCGGTCATTGCCATGGACAATATCGTCAACCAAGCTGCTAAAACACGTTACATGTTTGGTGGGAAAGGTCAGGTTCCAATGACTGTCCGATGTGCAGCTGGTAACGGAGTTGGTTCTGCAGCTCAGCACTCTCAGTCTCTAGAGTCTTGGTTCACACACATCCCAGGTCTTAAGGTTGTAGCTCCAGGTACACCTGCTGACATGAAAGGACTTCTCAAGTCTTCTATCCGTGATAACAACCCTGTTATCATCCTTGAATACAAGTCAGAATTTAACCAAAAAGGGGAAGTGCCAGTTGATCCAGACTATACAATCCCACTTGGGGTTGGGGAAATCAAACGCGAAGGTACAGATGTAACAGTCGTTACTTATGGAAAAATGCTTCGCCGTGTGGTTCAAGCTGCTGAAGAATTAGCAGAAGAGGGAATTTCAGTTGAAATTGTGGACCCACGTACCCTCGTTCCACTTGATAAGGATATCATCATTAACTCAGTGAAGAAGACTGGTAAGGTCGTTCTGGTCAACGACGCCCACAAAACAAGTGGCTATATCGGAGAGATTTCAGCTATTATTTCAGAATCAGAAGCATTTGATTATCTAGACGCACCAATCCGCCGTTGCGCCGGAGAAGATGTGCCAATGCCTTACGCGCAAAACCTTGAAAATGCAATGATTCCAACAGTTGAAAGCATCAAAGATGCAATCCGTAAGACTTATAACAAAGAATGATATCACATAAATTAAATTATGTAAAATTTTATTTTTTTAACTTTAGTAACTTGAGTTATGTTTTGTATCCAAGTTGTATATAAAGTTGCGACAGTTTTTTGACGAATCGATCATATTCGACAAAAAACTTAGTAAGTCTACTAGGTTGACCGCCTAATAGCGGCAACCGTAGTAACTTGAGACGCGTTTCGTGTCCAAGTTACTTGTAGAGTTGAACACGGGCTAAAAGCTCGGAAAAAAGATAAATCTCCTTGGCTTCATTGAATTCTGCGTTGATTTTCTATTTTTCGGTCGCTTTTAAACGCCCTTTGTATCATGTAATTGAATTCGGACGGAGGTCTGCGAAAAAAAGATAGATTTCCTTGTGTTCATCGAACACATCGTCAATCTCCTATTTTTTCATTGCCCTCTTCGTCCTTAATATCTTAGTATAGAATTGGAGAGGTCATGGCTGATGACAAGCTAAGAGCGACTCCTGCGGCTAGAAAGTTAGCGAATGATCTAGGGATCAACCTCTACGACGTTTCTGGCTCGGGTGCAAACGGTCGTGTCCACAAAGAAGACGTGGAAACTTATAAAGACACAAACGTGGTTCGCATTTCGCCACTTGCAAAACGAATTGCCCTTGAACATAACATTGCTTGGCAGGAAATCCAAGGAACAGGTCATCGTGGCAAGATCATGAAGAAGGACGTTTTGGCCTTGCTTCCTGAAAATATCGAAAACGATACTATCAAGTCTCCTGCTCAAATCGAAAAAGTGGAAGAAGTTCCAGACACTATCACTCCTTATGGTGAGATTGAGCGTATTCCAATGACACCAATGCGTAAGGTTAT
>CAJPPL010000016.1:0-44180 GCA_905372585.1 Streptococcus oralis | reverse complement strand
TCGACCTCTCCCCTATCACTTGCGACCTGCCAAGCAAAGACTTTTAACAACTCTTGTTGACAAATTCCGTAGAGATGATCCGTGGCATAGATGGCTTGCTTGCGACAAATCCCTTTAACCACGTAGGCTGACACCCACCAAAATTCATTGCAGGCTTTTTCAAAATCAATCGCACTAGCTGGGCTTGTCCAGTAACGTTGAGGATTTGGAGAATAGGGCACAAACAAGCCTTTCTCATCTTTCAAAACTGTATAATCAGCTTCACTATCCACCCACTCTTGAATATACTCCGTAGGACAGAGGGTCAAATCAATCCGATTTCCATCTTCAAATAGCATTAGATAAAGTCGACGGTTGCCTAGGACATTATGCTGCTCAATGATACGAGTGCCAAACTGGTCTAACCAAGAAAGGTCACTCGTCAAATTATCTAAGTCGTCCACGACATAGACCACGTCGTAATCCTGAAACTCATCTTTTGGTGCTTTTGGATTTGTCCGTGAACCAGACATGGCGACAGCCTCAACTTGTATAGATTTAGCAGTCTGTGAAATCAACCTCAGCATTTGCTCTTGACTTCTATATTTTCTGCATCTACCTTTAATTAAGTTATTTTTCATAACTATCTAGTTCCTCTTGTTTCTGAAGGACTCGTATTCTTTTCTTCTCAAGTTCCCCTACGATTAATTGGATAGTTGAGCAAATCCCTAAAACAATTAAAATATAATAAGTAGATATTATGTCACTTTTTTGGTAATTTTTTATGATTTCCCAGACAACAAACATATTTACCAATGAAAGGGAAAAAATAAAGATGGCATTGATAAGAAGTATTATAGCAAATGTTCTCCTAAAATGCATATAATGTTTTATACTCCTATAGAGGGTATATAATGAATATGCGATCATTAAAGGTGTGAAGCAACCTACATAATAAAAGATAAACCTTTGTCCAAAGTATGGGTAACCTTTATCTAATAGGCAAAAGCCAATAGTGAAGATGTTCAACATAAATAGGGACACTGCACGAGCGTTTTCTTTTTTCCCCAAGTTAGATATTAAATCACTTATAATTGCAAAAATTACTATGGTTATAACGGGAATAAAATACATAAATTCCCTAATTAAAGTAGATAACGTAAATTCCCTAAACATTACTGACCCCCCTTTAGTTCTATATATTATTTACATAACAAATATGATAGTCATTTTTACTTGAAAGATGCGACTTTCCTGTATGGTAAAAATAATATCCTTCAAATAGTATAAAGCGCCCTCTAAAGAAACATACCTGAATGATATTTTCCGTTAGATTATTCAAGAGGAGATACTTGAGTTCTTACCAGTGTCAACTTTTAAAATTTTAACTGTTCCTAAAATCAG
Organism: Streptococcus oralis; assembly: GCA_905372585.1. Classification (GTDB taxonomy): domain Bacteria; phylum Bacillota; class Bacilli; order Lactobacillales; family Streptococcaceae; genus Streptococcus; species Streptococcus oralis_CJ. The sequence continues at coordinate 42,797 of CAJPPL010000016.1, read as the reverse complement.
TTCAAGCATTTCCTGGTCAGTTCTCATCTATGTCACCCTCATCTGAAACATGGTTAGTAAAAGGAGCATCTTCTTTCTTTTGTTGTTGTAGTTTTCGAACTCTTTTTCTTTCAAGCATCCAAAGTAGGAATTGAATTCCTGAAAAAAGGCCTTGCAAGAAAATAAGTATATAGATTTCTTTAATCTCTCTAAATAATACAAAAACATTTACAATTGAGAGTAGAAATATAAGTGTAACGTTAGATAATAAGATTCGGGCAAACTTACTAGGAAAATACTTGACGTGCTTGATACTCTTATAAAGACTAGTAATCGCATATGTTATGCACAGAGGCGCATGAGTATATAAAGAAAATACCCGTACAAATACTCCTAAGTAGGGTTCGTCTAAAGACGGGTTGAACACTACAAACATTCCTATATTACAAGCCATAAATACTAGGGAACTTAAGGAGCTTGAATATTCTATTTTCTCTTTATTGGAGATTGCATCAAGAATTATTCCAGCAATAGCAATGATTTCGAGAAAGAAAAATATCATTATTAAAGAACTGTTCACTATTCACTCCCCCTTTGCTTACTGATTTCGTTTGGTGTAATGGAGATAGAGAGGAGGAAGATAGGAAACTAGAATCATCAAAATCATTACCAAGAATGTCAACAGATGGATCTGAACTAAATTTACCACATACCATCCCAGAATACCTACAGATAGGGGACCTAAAATATAGGATAGGAAAATCAAAAAAGCCTTCCACCGTTTCTCCGGATAGACATAACACAATCGAATAAGTGTGTAGACTATGGCTCCTGCTATCAAAGGAAAACCAAATAAAATCATGACAAAGGATGCCACTAAAGAACCGGATTCTGACGAATCCATATTGAATAAAAGCATCAAGATCATAAACAAGGTAAATACAATCGGTGCATATAAACCTTGGAAACTTTTTTTTCGACTGTTAATGTAGAATGCAAGAATAGCCGAGGGTAAAGAAACTAAGAAAACCAAACCCAAGTAACTACCAAAAATCGAATATCCTGAATCAACCATTATTCATGCCCCTTAAAACACTGTCGCTTCCTCCAGCGTAAACTTAACATTATCCTCAATCCACTTACGGCGTGGTTCGACCTTATCTCCCATGAGGACATTGACGCGACGTTCGGCGCGTGCTAAATCTTCGATTGTGACACGAATGAGAGTTCGAGTTTCTGGATTCATGGTTGTTTCCCAGAGTTGGTCCGCATTCATTTCACCAAGTCCCTTGTAGCGTTGAAGGGTAGCTCCTTTGCCGAATTGCTTGCGGAGTTCTTCTAGCTCTCCGTCCGTCCAAGCATAGGCCACTTCTTCCTTCTTGCCTTTTCCTTTGGACATCTTGTAAAGAGGCGGAAGGGCGATATAGACATGTCCTGCCTCGACTAGCGGACGCATGTAGCGGTAGAAAAAGGTTAAGAGCAAGGTTTGGATATGAGCACCGTCAGTATCCGCATCGGTCATGATAATGATCTTGTCATAGTTGGCATCTTCAAGGGAGAAGTCTGCTCCCACACCCGCACCAATGGTATAAATCATGGTATTGATTTCTTCATTTTTGAGGATATCCGCCATCTTGGCCTTGGCTGTATTGATGACCTTACCACGAAGAGGTAGGATAGCCTGGAACTTACGGTCACGGCCTTGTTTGGCAGAACCACCGGCAGAGTCTCCCTCGACCAGATAGAGTTCATTCTTAGCAGGATTTTTAGACTGGGCTGGGGTTAATTTCCCAGAAAGTAAGCCCTTGTCTTTCTTGTTTTTCTTGCCATTTCGGCTCTCATCACGAGCCTTTCGTGCTGCTTCACGAGCGTCACGAGCCTTGATAGCCTTGCGAATAAGATTGGAAGCAAGTTCTCCATTTTCCATGAGGAAGAAGGTTAACTTATCAGCCACAATCCCGTCTACAACTGGACGAGCTAGTGGACTTCCAAGTTTGTCCTTGGTCTGTCCTTCAAACTGAAGGTGCTCTTCAGGAACCAGAATAGAAAGAACGGCAGCTAGTCCCTCACGATAATCTGAACCTTCTAGGTTTTTATCTTTTTCCTTGAGGAGCCCAGTCTTACGCGCGTAGTCATTCATAACCTTGGTAATGGCTGACTTGAGTCCTGTCTCGTGCGTTCCACCATCTTTAGTACGAACGTTATTGACAAAGGATAGAATGTTATCTGAGAATCCATCATTGTACTGGAGGGCAACTTCCACTTGGAAACCATTGTCTTCGCCTTCAAAGTATAGGACTGGCGTCAAGATTTCCTTGTCTTCATTGAGGTAAGAAACAAAGTCCTGTACCCCGTTCTCATAATGGAATTCGATTGCTTCATCTGTTCGCTTATCTGTCAAAGACAAGGTAACATTTTTTAAAAGAAAGGCTGACTCATTGAGTCGTTCTAAAATGGTATTGTACTTGAAGTCAGTCGTAGAAAAGATAGTCGCATCAGGCATGAAAGTGACTTTGGTACCTGTCTTAGACTTGGGTGCCGTACCAATTTTCTTCAGGGTTGTGACGGGTTTCCCGCCATTTTCAAAACGTTGCTTGTAGACTGTACCGTCACGAGTAATTTCAACTTCTAACCAGCTTGATAGGGCATTAACGACTGAAGATCCCACCCCGTGGAGACCACCAGATGTCTTATAACCCCCTTGACCGAATTTCCCTCCAGCGTGGAGAATGGTAAAGATAACCTCAACAGTTGGAATTCCCATGGCATGCATCCCAGTCGGCATCCCTCGACCATGGTCTTGAACCGTTAGACTGCCGTCCTTATTGATGGTCACATCAATGCGGTCACCAAATCCAGACAAGGCTTCATCGACTGCATTATCCACAATTTCCCAGACTAGGTGATGGAGACCTGCTCCGTCGGTCGATCCAATGTACATCCCCGGACGTTTACGGACCGCATCCAACCCTTCTAGCACCTGAATGGCGTCATCATTGTAGTTATTAATATTGATTTCCTTTTTTGACACAAGGAACCTCCTATTTGTTCATCTTTTCTATTTTACAGGTTTTCTAGCGATTTTGCAAAGCTTTTCCCTTTCAGCCGTCACAATTTCACAGGATATTCTCTGACTTTCTATACCATTTCATGGTATAATAGTTCTATGATGACATTTGTATTATTAATTTTAGCTTATCTGCTAGGTTCGATTCCATCTGGTCTTTGGATTGGACAAATCTTCTTTCAAACAAATCTGCGTGAACATGGTTCTGGAAACACCGGAACAACCAATACTTTCCGAATTTTAGGTAAGAAAGCGGGTATGGCAACCTTTGTGATTGATTTCTTTAAAGGAACCTTGGCCACTCTCCTTCCAATCCTTTTCCACCTTCAAGGTGTATCACCTCTTGTCTTTGGTCTTTTGGCCGTAATTGGACATACCTTTCCTATCTTTGCAGAATTTAAAGGTGGCAAGGCTGTCGCAACCAGTGCTGGAGTGATTTTCGGATTTGCGCCTGTTTTCTGTTTTTATCTAGCAATCGTATTCTTTGGAAGCCTCTATCTAGGTAGTATGATTTCACTATCAAGCGTTACTGCTTCTATTGCAGCCGTTATCGGAGTTCTCCTATTTCCACTATTTGGATTTATCCTGAGTAGCTATGACCCTCTCTTCATTCTGATTATCCTAGCACTTGCTAGCTTGATTATCATTCGTCACAAGGATAATATCATACGTATCAAAAATAAAACTGAAAATCTTGTCCCTTGGGGATTGAACCTAACCCATCAAAATCCTAATAAATAAAACGCCAGTTTGAAACTGGCGTTTTTTTGTATGCTTATTTTGACTTGATGTAGTTGATACCATCTGCCTTAGGCGCAACTGCTTTTCCAAAGAAGGCTGCCAAGACAAGAATGGTCAAGACATAAGGCGCGATTTGAAGGTAAACCGCTGGAACTCCTTGTAGGAAAGGTAATTGAGAACCGATAACTGCCAAACTTTGTGAAAGTCCAAAGAAAAGACTAGAAAGCATAGCACCAATTGGGTTCCATTTACCAAAGATCATCGCAGCAAGGGCGATAAATCCAGGACCGATAATAGTTGTCACTGAGAAGTTAACTGAAATGGATTGAGCATAAATTGCTCCCCCAATTCCACCTAGGAATCCTGAAATAATAACCCCAAGATATCGCATCTTGTAGACATTGATCCCCAAGGTATCCGCTGCCTGAGGGTGTTCACCAACAGAGCGAAGGCGAAGACCAAAACGTGTCTTAAAGAGAATAAACCATGCAAGGAATGAGAAGGCAATCGCGATATAACCTAGCAAACTTGTTGACTTGAAGAAGATATCTCCAATCACAGGGATATCAGCCAAAACTGGGAAATCAAAACGTCCGAAAGTCTGGCTTAAGTTATCCGTTTGTCCTTTGTTATAAAGAACTTTAACCAAGAAAACTGCTAGGGCAGGAGCCATCAAGTTCAATACTGTACCACTGACAACATGGTCCGCACGGAAATGAACTGTAGCGACGGCATGGATGAGGGAGAAAATAGCTCCCACGATACCAGCAACTAACAAGGAAATCCAAGGAGTCGCTGCTCCAAATTGTTCTGCAAATTCAAGGTTAAAGACAACCCCAGAAAAGGCTCCCATAACCATAATTCCTTCAAGACCGACGTTAACGACACCACCACGTTCAGAGAAAACGCCCCCGATACTCGTAAAAATAAGTGGTGCTGAGTAAATCAGCATAGAAGAGACCAAGAGGGTGAGTAATGTTGTAATAGACATCCTTACTTACCTCCTTTAACTTGTTTTTTAGGTTTGACAAAGCGTTCGATAATGTAGTGAACGCTGACAAAGAAGATAATAGACGCTGTTACAATGCTGACAAGCTCAGACGGAACTTGCGCTGCGTTCATACCCGGTGCTCCTACTTGCAAAACTCCAAATAAGAAGGCTGCAAAGAGAATTCCAATTGGTGAATTTCCAGCAAGCAAACTAACTGCCATCCCGTTAAATCCGATAGCCAATGATGATCCCTGAACGTAAACGTTTTGGAAGGTTCCAAGACCTTCGACCGCTCCCCCAAGACCAGCCAGAGCACCAGAGATAATCATTGATAGGATGATTGTACGTTTTGCTGAAATACCAGCGTACTCTGAGGCATGGGGATTGAGACCAACTGCACGAATTTCAAAACCGAGAGTCGTTTTCTTGAGCAAGAACCAAATCACAGCTACAGCAATGATTGCAAAGAAGATTCCGATATTCATACGGGAATTTCCAGTCAACTCTGATAACCATGGTGTCTGGTATGTGGCGTTGGCACTAACACGAATCGTTGAGTCTGTACTTTGCATAATATCTTTCGGAAAGGCATGAATAAAGGCATTTCCCACATACAATACAATGTAGTTCATCATGATGGTCACGATAACCTCTGACGTACCGAGATAAGCTCTGAGGATACCTGGAATCGCACCAACAATTCCACCTGCGATCAAAGCAATAATCACTGTCAATGGAATCAAAACGAGACGAGGCATATCTGGATTCGATAAGGCAAACCAACCACTGAGAATCCAGCCTGCAAGTGCTTGACCAGGAAGTCCGACGTTAAAGAAGCCTGCTCGACTGGCAACTGCGAAACCAAGACCTATCAAGACAAGAGGACCCATGGCACGGAAAATTTCTCCAATCCCACGGAGGCTACCAAAAGCTGTATAGAACAACTCCTCATAACCCCAGATAGCATCATATCCGAAGATCCACATGACAATGGCTCCGAGCAAGATCCCTAAGAATACGGAAATCAAGGGAACCGAAATTTGTTGTAATTTTTTAGACATCACTCTTCTCCTTTCCCAAGTTTCCACCTGCCATCAAGACACCAAGTTCTTGTTTGTTAGTTGTTTCTGGCGATACAATACCTTGAATCTTACCATCGTGAATAACAGCAATTCGGTCTGAGACATTTAAAATCTCATCCAATTCAAAGCTGACAACAAGGACAGCCTTCCCGTTATCACGCTCTTCAATCAAACGTTTGTGGATATATTCAATGGCACCGACATCCAAACCACGAGTTGGCTGGCTGACGATAAGGAGATCAGGATCTCGATCAATCTCACGAGCGATAATCGCTTTTTGTTGATTTCCTCCTGAAAGAGCTGCCGCTGGAACAAATTCGCTTGCCGCACGGACGTCAAATTCTTCCATCAATTTCTTAGCATGTGAAGTGATATTGGCATAGTTCAAGATACCATTCTTGCTGAGTGGCTCTTTATAGTAGGTTTGAAGAGCGATATTTTCTGAAATCATCATCTCCAAAATCAAGCCATCACGGTGACGGTCCTCAGGAACGTGCCCCACGCTTAGTTCTGTAATTTGTCGAGGATGCATCCCTACGATTGATTTTCCTTTTAATTCAACGCTACCTGACTCAACCTTACGAAGACCAGTAATGGCTTGAATGAGTTCAGATTGACCATTGCCATCAATACCTGCAATACCGACAATTTCACCAGCACGAACATCCAAGGATAGATTTTTGACTGCTGGTACACCGCGGTTTTCATTGACAACCAAGTCTTTGATAGACAAGACCACTTCTTTGGGTTGTGGTGCTTGTTTTTCCGTTTTAAAGGAGACTGAGCGTCCAACCATCATTTCTGCCAAGTCCGCATTTGTTGCTCCTGCGATTTCAACCGTCTGGATTGATTTCCCACGACGGATAACCGTCACTCGATTCGATACCGCACGAATCTCATCCAGTTTATGGGTAATCAAAATGATAGACTTCCCTTCTTTGACAAGGTTTTTCATGATTGCCATCAACTCATCGATCTCTGAAGGAGTCAATACGGCTGTAGGTTCGTCAAAGATAAGGATATCAGCACCACGATAGAGTGTTTTCAAGATCTCTACACGTTGTTGGGCACCAACGGAAATATCCGCCACCTTAGCAGCAGGATCTACTGCCAAACCATAACGTTCAGAAAGAGCCTTGATTTCTTTAGTAGCACCAGCTATATCTAGAACACCATTTTTAGTGATTTCACTCCCTAAAATGATATTCTCAGCTACTGTAAAAGCCTCAACCAACATAAAATGTTGGTGAACCATCCCAATTCCAAGACCAGCGGCTTTAGATGGTGAGTCTAGTTTTACAACTTGACCATTCACCACAATTTCACCGCTCGTTGGTTCAAGAAGTCCTGCCAGCATATTCATCAGAGTGGATTTACCCGCTCCATTTTCTCCTAAAAGTGCATGGATTTCACCTTTTCGCAGTTGCAAGTTGATTTTGTCGTTTGCTACAAATTCACCAAACACCTTGGTAATATCCCGCATCTCAATGACATTTTCGTGTGCCATATGCTCTTCCTTTCAGAGGTTTATTTTATTTCAATAAAACCTGCTAATCACATTAACAAGCTCTATTGAGACAAAAATTGCCTCAATTCTTAAAGAAGCGACCAATGGCCGCTTCCTAAGAAATGACTTTTATCCATTATTTTTCAGGAACTTTTACGCTTCCGTCAAGGATCTTAGCTTTTGCATCTTCAACAGCTTTTTTACCTTCTTCTGAAAGGTTTGTTACTGCTAGCTCAACCCCTTTATCTTTCAATGAGTAAACAATCACTTGTCCACCAGGGAATTCACCTTTTTCTGTTTTGTTGGCAATATCTTTTACAGTTGTACCAACTTGTTTCAATGTAGATACAAGAACGAAGTTAGATTCTTTACCATCTTTAGAAGTGTATTTACCTTCTGCTGCTTGGTCACGGTCTACACCGATAACCCAAACTTTTTCGTTTTCATTTTTGTTTTCGTTCAATGATTTTGCTTCAGCAAAGACACCAGCACCAGTACCACCAGCTGCTTGGTAGACAACGTCTGCACCGGCAGCGTATTGAGCTGCTGCAATTGTTTTACCTTTGGCAGCATCACCAAATGAACCAGCATAGTCAACTTGAACTTTGATAGATGGGTCTACTGATTCAACACCAGCTTTGAATCCAGCTGCAAAACGTGAAATAACTTCAGATTCGATACCACCTACAAAACCAACTTGTTTTGTTTTCGTAGTTTTTGCTGCTGCAACACCAGCAAGGTAAGCTGCTTCGTTATCCGCAAATCTTACGCTCGCAACATTATTTTGACCTTCAATCACATCATCAATCAAGACATAGTTCAAGTCAGAGTGGTCTTTTGCTGCTTCCTCAACTGCATTGTGAAGGGCAAAACCAACACCGAAGATCAGGTTGTAACTTCCAGCCGCTTGTTGCAAGTTGTTAGCATAGTCTGCTTCGCTTGTTGATTGGAAGTAAGTGTAGCCTTTATCTTTAGAAAGATTGTGTTCTTTACCCCAGTCTTGCAAACCTTCCCAAGCTGATTGGTTAAATGATTTATCATCAACACCACCAGTATCTGTTACGATTGCTGCTTTGGTCTTCATTTCTGATGAAGATGAAGCTGCGTTACGAGAAGAGCGGTTACCACATGCAGCAAGTCCAACTGCTGCTACTGCAACTAGACCAAGGCCTAGCCATTGTTTCTTGTTCATTACTGAACCTCCTAAATAAGATGTGCAACGATGTTGCAAGTATGGATTGGTTGGCCACAAGGACCGCATCACTCAGAGAGTGACTCAGACTAGTTTAAGTCTGTAAATGAGTATGGAAGTAACTCCCCGACCGTCATCTCGACCGTCGATTTATCTTTAGCGACTAAAGTCACTTTTAGATCTTGTTCAAAAAATTCAACCATGACCTGGCGACAAGCACCACATGGCGAGATGGGTTTTTCAGTTTGTCCGTAGACAATCAACTCTGAAAACTCCCGTTGCCCCTCCGAAACTGCTTTAAAAATAGCAGTACGTTCTCCACAATTAGTCAAAGGATAGCTAGCATTCTCGATGTTCACACCCGTATAAATACTACCATCCTTGGCTACTAAGACAGCTCCGATGGGAAAGTGAGAATAGGGGACATAGGCTTGTTTGCTGGTTTCAATTGCTAGTTCAATCAACTCAGTAGTCGCCATCTGCCAATTCTCCTTTTAAGATTGCTACACCAGCAGATGTTCCGATACGGGTAGCGCCTGCTTCCACAAAAGCGACAGCATCTGCATATGAACGAGCTCCACCAGCCGCCTTAACTCCCATATCTGACCCGACTGTTTCACGCATCAACTGAACATCCTCAATAGTGGCACCACCTGTTGAAAATCCAGTTGATGTTTTGACAAAGTCAGCGCCTGCTTTCTGGGATAATTGGCAGGCCACAACCTTTTCATCATCTGTCAACAAGCAAGCTTCAATAATGACCTTAACCAACTTGTCACCACTTGCTTCTACGACAGCACGGATGTCCGATTCAACTAAATCCAGATTGCCTGATTTGAGGGCACCAACATTGATAACCATATCAATCTCATCTGCACCGTTTTGAACAGCTTCTTTTGTTTCAAAAGCTTTCACAGCTGAAGTTGTTGCTCCCAAAGGAAAACCTACTACTGTACAAACTTTTACATCTGAGCCTTCAAGCCCTGTTTTCGCATGATTCACCCATGTGGGATTGACACAAACGCTGGCAAAGTCATACTCACACGCTTCAGATAGCAAACGATCAATTTGTTCTTGGCTTGCATCTTGCTTTAAAAGCGTATGATCAATATATTTATTTAACTTCATATTCGGATTCTCCCTGGTTTTATGAGATAATTTCTATAATTTCTCGTAAACTTTGCACTCCATCATTTATTTTAACATATTTTTGAAATTCTGTAACTAGTTCAGAAGAAATTTTTCCATTTGTATAAACTTTTGCAACAATTTCACCCTTTTGAACGGAGTCTCCAACTTTCTTTTCAAAAACAATCCCTGTTTCATAGTCCAAGTCATCAGACTTGATTGCACGACCAGCTCCTAGTCTCATGGCATAGAGTCCAAATTCCATTGCAGGAAGAGCTGAAATAACACCTGTATCTTGAGCTGGAATTTCCACCACATGGGCAACTTTGACTGGGCGATAGAGATCTTCTAAATCACCGCCTTGTGCTGCTACCATTTCTTCAAACTTAGCCAGTGCTTGGTCATTTTCCAGGTGTTGACGGATTTCCTCGATCGTTTTCTCAACATCAGCCAACCCAAGCATAATCTGCGCCAATTCACAGATAAAGTGGGTAATATCCTGACGGCCTTTCCCTTGTAAAATCTCCAATGCCTCAAGGATTTCAAGACGATTGCCAATGGCTCTTCCCAAGGGCTGACTCATATCGGTAATGACTGCTACCGTCTTTCGACCAACTGCCTTACCAAGATCCACCATGGTTTGAGCCAATTCGCGCGCCTCATCAACAGTCTTCATGAAGGCACCCTCACCGACCGTTACATCTAGCAAAATGGCATCCGCTCCTGCAGCAATTTTCTTGCTCATCACCGAACTCGCAATCAAAGGGATCGTGTCGACAGTTGCTGTCACATCACGGAGGGCATAGAGAAGTTTGTCTGCTTTAACCAGCTGATCGGACTGCCCAATGACAGATACACCAATGTCCTGTACCTGACGAATGAAATCTTCTTGACTTCGCTCAACTTGATAGCCCTTAATAGACTCCAATTTATCAATTGTTCCACCAGTATGGCCGAGACCTCGACCACTCATCTTAGCAACAGGCACGCTGAAACTCGCAACAAGGGGAGCCAAGATTAAGGTCACCTTATCACCTACACCACCAGTCGAATGCTTATCAACTTTAACACCCTCAATAGCTGACAAATCAAACTCCTGACCTGTCTTGACCATATTCATCGTCAGATCAGAAATCTCACGTGTGGTCATTCCTTTGAAATAAACAGCCATAGCAAAAGCAGACATTTGATAATCTGGAACAGTTCCAGCCACATAGCCTTCTACCAGCCATTTGATTTCAGCTGCAGTCAGTTCTTGACCATCTCGTTTCTTTTGAATTAAATCAACTGCTCTCATTCTTTCACACTTCTAAGGATATAATATCCCTTATCTTTCTTTACGATTTCACAATTTCCAAAAACGTCTTCCATCTTATTTCTAGCACTTGGAGCTCCTTGTTTTTTCTGAATGACAATGGTTAAATCTCCTCCGTCTTTCAAGAAATCTCTGCTCTTTTCGATAATCTCATGAACAACTTGCTTGCCCGCTCGAATCGGCGGATTGGAAATAACATGATCAAACTTTCCTTCAACTTGTTCATAGATATTGGATTGGAAAATCGTTGCTTCTACTTTATTACGCTCAGCATTTTGTCGCGCTAGGTCCAGGGCACGATTATTGATATCGACCATAGTTGCCTGAACTCCATAAGCCTTGGCCAATGACAAGCCCAATGGCCCATAACCACAACCCACATCAAGGATCGTCTCTCCTTCATTGAACTCTAGACACTTGAGCAAGAGCTGACTCCCAAAGTCAACCATTTTCTTGCTAAAAACACCCGCATCCGTCAAAAAGGTCATGTTTTCTCCCAACAACTCCACTCTCAACTCATGAATGTCGTGACCAGCATCAGGATTTTCTGCATAATACATTTTACTCATAAAACTATTTTACCATAATTTGGCTTGAATTGTAAATCGTTTACAAAGTGATGATCAAATGAAAAAGACTGAAGAATCCTAGTCAAAAAACCTTTTCTTCAATCTCTTTCAATTATTAGAAATACATTACAATCTATTGGGAACTACAAATTATCATAGTCAGGAAAAAACAGATCGTCTGTAATCAGGCGCATTTTTATCACTATTTCTTAACCTTAAAATACTTTATTATCAACAAGATTCCCAATATGATGTTTAGATAAAAACCCAACTGATAAGTTTGTGTCAAGATTTCCAAACTTGTCCAAAGTCGTATCAAATCTTCTAGTGACATACGGAATAGATATCCTTCTGTAGCAATCCACAAAATCAAAAATAGATAACTACCAGCAGCAAGCCATTTCGTCCACTACTTTTTTACTAGCCAGGCAATCAAGAGCGAACAGATAAAGACAGCTGTTACAAGGAGATGATCCATTAAGAAGGTAAAACCGTAATAGGTTTCTACAAAGCGTCTACCATTATCCGCATTCGCTCCCCTTATAAAAGGTAAGGCAAAACTTAAAATAAAACAGAGTTCCAATATATAACGTTTTAAGATTTTCATGACACACCTCCTATAAGTTGTGAACCAAAAAGCCCACTTTCAATAACTGATAAGTCTTCAGAAACCATTCCCTATCTCATCATTAAATTATTCAACCTCCATCTACCTCTATTATACGATATTGACTTACTACCATCAAGAAACCGCTTTATCTTTTTAGCTTTTTATGGTATGATAAACAAAATATCTAGGGGAAAACAAATGACCAACGAATTTTTACATTTTGAAAAAATCAGTCGCCAGACTTGGCAATCATTGCATCGCAAAACAACCCCTCCCTTGACAGAGGAAGAGTTAGAATCCATCAAGAGTTTCAATGACCAGATTAGTCTGCAGGACGTAACAGATGTCTATCTTCCCCTAGTCCATCTTATCCATATTTACAAGCGCACCAAGGATGATTTGGCATTTTCAAAAGGAATTTTTCTTCAACGCGAAAGCAAATCCCAACCTTTTATCATTGGGGTTTCTGGTAGTGTTGCTGTGGGCAAATCGACTACTAGTCGCTTACTTCAGATTCTTCTATCACGTACTCTACCGGATGCTACTGTAGAGCTAGTGACAACTGACGGTTTTCTCTATCCCAATCAAACCTTGATGGACCAAGATATCTTAAATCGCAAAGGTTTTCCTGAAAGTTATGATATGGAAGCCTTGCTGAATTTTCTTGACCGCCTAAAGAATGGGCAAGATGTCGATATTCCTGTCTATTCTCATGAAGTGTATGACATTGTTCCTGGGGAGAAGCAACGTGTCAAAGCTGCTGATTTTGTCATTGTCGAGGGGATAAATGTCTTTCAAAACCCTCAAAATGAGCGCCTTTACATCACTGATTTCTTTGATTTCTCCATCTATGTGGATGCTGCTGTCGAGGACATTGAAAGCTGGTATCTGGATCGTTTCTTAAAGCTGCTCAGCTTTGCCCAAAATGATTCCAACAGCTACTACCACCGTTTTACTCAAATGCCAATTGGAGAAGTTGAAGCCTTTGCACACCAGGTTTGGACCAGTATTAATCTCACAAATCTACAAAACTATATCGAACCGACAAGGAATCGCGCCGAGGTCATTCTCCACAAGACTAAAAACCATGAAATCGATGAAATTTACCTAAAAAAATAATTTTCCCTTGTCAAAACCTAAGTTTTCATATATAATGGTATAGTTAGTAAATATGGAGGTAAGAACATTGGCAAACATTAAATCAGCTATCAAACGCGCTGAATTGAACGTTAAACAAAACGAAAAAAACTCAGCTCAAAAATCAGCTATGCGTACTGCTATCAAAGCTTTCGAAGCAAACCCTTCTGAAGAACTTTTCCGTGCTGCTAGCTCAGCTATCGACAAAGCAGAAACTAAAGGTTTGATTCATAAAAACAAAGCAAGCCGCGATAAAGCTCGTCTTTCAGCTAAACTTGCTAAATAAGAAACAGTCCATAGAGGCTGTTTTTTTGTCCTCTAATCAGAAAAGGTAGAAAATGAAAATCGCAATTATCGGTTATTCTGGAGCTGGCAAGTCAACTCTAGCTGAAAAGTTGTCAAACTACTACTCCATCCCCAAACTGCATATGGATACACTTCAATTTCAACCTTGTTGGCAAGACAGTGACCGCGAATGGATGTTGACCGAGATGAAAAACTTTATCACAAAGCATGAAGCTTGGGTCATCGACGGCAACTACTCTTGGTGTTGCTATGAAGAAAGAATACAGGAAGCCGACCAAATTATCTTTCTCAATTTTTCCCCATGGACTTGTCTCTTTCGAGCCTTTAAACGGTATCTCACTTACCGAGGCAAGGTCCGAGAAAGTATGGCTGCAGGTTGCCCTGAACGCTTTGACTGGGACTTTATCCGATGGATTCTCTGGGATGGGCGGACAAAGAATGCCAAAGAACGCTATCAACGGGTTCAAGAAACCTACCCTGAGAAAGTAATTGTCCTCAAGTCGCAAAAGGAGATGGATCACTTCTTAGAAAATCTCGCGCATAACAAGAAAAACCAACGTGCCTAACGTTGGTTTTTTGCTTTTACCCAATCACACTTCCATTTGGTACAGCTGGATCAACTGTGAGAAGGGTTAACTTGCCTTCATGTTCAGCCGAGAGGGGTACATCAGAATAAGTATTTCATAAAACTATTAAACTCGAAAAAAAGCCCAAATGCTATCTGATTACTGAACATTTCACCTACTAATGAGAAACACTTGTCTCTACTCTATAATAATAAAAATCTTCATCATAATTTCCAGCTGATTGAGTAATAATTAATCGCGGCCGTGAGCTATCTGATTGATCACCCATTGGATTTTTAAAACCTATTTTAAACAATCCAATAGCAGCACTCGTATGACCACTTTGTAAACTAACATATGGAACACTGCTCTTCTTAGATGAATCTTTTATTACTTTAATACTATTTCCATCCCCAGTTGTTCCATCAGAATTAATTATCAATTCCTTACCGCGACCATTCCTCCATTTTCCAACAAGTGTTGAAATATCTCCATTTTCAATCGCTTCAATATCTATGTCTACTTCTGAAATTGTATTTTTTTGGTATATTTCCCACCAACCCACTTTATATGGTCTAAGATAACTTTTTCCATAAAGAATTCTATTTTCTTGAATTTTCTCATTATCTGGTCCAGTTTCATTAGCAGGAATAAATGTTAGCACTAATTCTTGCCCAATAATTGCATTTTTATTATCCCCTACAAAATAGACTTCATAATAACCATTATTTTTCTTCGGTTTTTTACTTTTATCTAGCTTGAATTGAGCATGTGTAGAACCACTCCAAAACAGCCAATTTCCCTCTTGTTTGGATATTTTGGGGAAGACTGAAGTTTTATCTTCAAAATAATCTTCAGGACTGTACCCATACAAAGTAAAGTTTGATTCCGCTATTGCTTTTTCTAAATAGTCATTAGAATATGTCCCTTCAAAAGCGCTTAAATCTCCTTGAAGAATATTATCCTTACTATTTTTAAAATAATCAGTCCTACTAGCAAATACCATTTCATGATTCTTATTTCCGTCTGATAAGGTAATTACCGTTAAAATGTTAGATGAATCATCTACATTATTAACTAAAATAGAGATTTTAAAATCCTTATTTCCATCTGATTTATTAAATTCTGTAACAGAAGACCTATTGTTGCCATCTTTCTTCCAATCCGTAGAAAAGTCTCCAAATACATTACCTTCGTCTGTATTATATGAGATTCTCCAATTTTGATTATTTTTAGCAACAGTAGCTTTCTCACCTGTAGAAGAAATATAATCACCTGAAATATCCTCAAAATCTGATTTTATGACTTCAGTAGTAGTTGATTGCACTTCTTGATGTTTACTTTCTTTACGATTTATAAATAAAGAAAACAAAAGAAAAATAGCAAGTAGTAAAACAACTCCTAAATAAAGAATAGCATTTTTCTTCATTCCCAATCTCCAAAATATTATTTATTTTAGTAAAAAAACAGTTTTTCTATACGAAAAATAGAAAACTGTTTTTATCAATAGATTTTACCCAATCACACTTCCATTTGGTACAGCTGGATCCACTGTGAGAAGGGTTAATTTGCCATCATGTTCAGCTGATAGAATCATCCCTTGACTGACATATTTCTTCATCATTTTACGTGGTTTAAGGTTAGCAACGATTTGGACTTTCTTGCCGACCAATTCTTGTTCGTTTGGATAGTATTTAGCTATTCCTGAGAGGATTTGACGATCTTCACCATCACCAGCATCTAGGCGGAATTGGAGCAACTTATCAGAACCTTCCACTTTAGACACTTCTTTGACTTCTGCGACACGGATTTCGACCTTATCAAAGTCTTCAAACTTGATTTCATCCTTGTTGAGTTTGAGTTCAACTTCATCTGGATTCCATTCTTTTTCGACTGCTGGTTTGTTGCCTTCCATTTGTTCCTTGATATAGGCAATCTCTTCTTCCATGTCCAGACGCGGGAAGATTGGTGTTCCTTTGGCAACAACAGTCACACCTGCAGGAAAATCTGCCAAGCTCAAGTTTTCAAGGCTAGAAACTTCTGCTAGACCAAGTTGTGCCAATACAGCGCGACTAGTTCCCATCATAAATGGCTCAATCATGTGAGCTACGACACGAAGGCTGGCTGCCAAGTGGCTCATGACACTTGCCAATTGGTCACGGTGCTCTTCATCCTTAGCCAAGACCCATGGGGCTGTCTCATCGATGTATTTGTTAGTACGTGAGATAAGTGTCCAGACTGCTTCTAAAGCACGTGGGTAGTCAACTGCTTCCATGTGTGTATGGTAGTCAGAGATAGATTGCTCTGCTACTTGAGCAAGAGCATTGTCAAACTCTGTCACACCTTCTACATAGGCAGGAATTTGTCCATCAAAGTACTTGTTAATCATGGAAACTGTTCGGTTGAGGAGGTTTCCGAGGTCATTTGCCAATTCATAGTTGATACGTCCTACATAATCTTCTGGAGTGAAGGTTCCATCTGAACCGACTGGAAGGCTACGCATGAGGTAGTAACGAAGTGGATCCAGTCCATAACGTTCTACTAGCATTTCAGGGTAAACGACATTCCCTTTAGACTTAGACATCTTGCCGTCTTTCATGACGAACCAACCGTGGGCAATCAAGCGGTCAGGCAATTTCATATCCAACATCATGAGAAGGATTGGCCAGTAGATGGAGTGGAAACGAAGGATGTCTTTTCCGACCATGTGGAAGACCGTTCCACTCCAGAACTTGTCGTAGTTAGTATGATCGTCTTGACCGTAACCAAGAGCAGTCGCATAGTTAAGAAGGGCATCAATCCAAACGTAGACAACGTGTTTTGGATTGGATGGAACTGGTACACCCCATGTGAAAGTTGTACGAGAAACCGCTAAGTCTTCCAAACCTGGCTCAATAAAGTTTTTCAACATTTCATTGAGACGACCATCTGGAGTGATGAAATCAGGATGAGATTTGAAAAATTCGACCAAACGGTCTTGGTATTTGCTGAGGCGAAGGAAATAAGACTCTTCAGAAACCCATTCTACTTCGTGATCTGATGGAGCGATACCACCCGTTACATTTCCAGCTTCATCACGGAAAACTTCCGCAAGCTGACTTTCTGTAAAGAATTCCTCATCTGAAACTGAATACCAGCCAGAGTATTCACCCAAGTAGATATCATCTTGAGCAAGCAAGCGTTCAAAGACCTGAGCCACTACTTTTTCATGGTAGTCATCAGTTGTACGAATGAATTTATCGTATGAGATATCGAGTAATTTCCAGAGTTCTTTGACGCCAACCGCCATCCCATCAACATAAGCTTGAGGTGTAATCCCAGCTTCTTCTGCTTTTTGTTGAATCTTTTGACCATGCTCATCAAGACCTGTCAGATAAAAGACATCGTAGCCCATGAGGCGTTTGTAGCGAGCTAGGACATCACAAGCGATGGTTGTGTAGGCAGAACCGATATGAAGTTTACCAGATGGATAGTAAATCGGTGTTGTAATATAAAAATTCTTTTCAGACATAATTTTTCCTTTCCAGGCAAATGAAACCTGTTTTTCTAACACTTCATTATATCATATTTTTAGTGATTTTCGATAGGAAAATCCATACAAAAACAAGACAGACAAATGTCCATCTTGTTTTTTCTGTTCTATATCTTATTCATAACGAAGAGCTTCTATTGGATCGAGCTTAGACGCTTTATTGGCTGGCAAGACTCCGAAGATCATCCCAACACTGGCTGACACAGCCAAGCTAAAGAGAGCGATTGGGAGGGAAACCCCAACTTCAATACCTGCAATCATGTTTTGAAGCAATACTCCAGCTAACATGGTCATTCCAGCAGCAATCCCAAGACCGATGACACCACCTAACAAAGTCAGGATCATAGACTCAATCAAAAACTGTACCAAGATATTAGCCC
This sequence comes from Streptococcus oralis, assembly GCA_905372585.1. Lineage (GTDB taxonomy): Bacteria > Bacillota > Bacilli > Lactobacillales > Streptococcaceae > Streptococcus > Streptococcus oralis_CJ. Next base: position 24,695 of record CAJPPL010000016.1, on the reverse strand, counting down.
GTGTAGCTCCAAGCGCCTTACGTAGACCAATCTCCCGCGTGCGTTCTGTAACCGAAACTAGCATGATATTCATAACACCAGTTCCCCCGACAAAGAGAGAGATTCCTGCGATGGCACTGATAATGGTGGTCATAAAACCAAATAGTTGTTGTACCTCTTGGAAGGCGGCAGTTGCATCCGCAACTTGGTACTCTCCTTGTTGAAGACCTGCAATCTCAGTCAGTTTTCGAGCCAACTCCGGACCCAAGGTCTGCGTTAGACTAGTATCATTGACACGAAAGACGATGTTCGAGATTTCATCAGTATTAAAATTGGCTGCGAGAGAGATGTTAGTCGTAATTGGAAGACCACCAATCCCAAAGGCTTTCGCAGTTTTAGCTTCATTGCTTGTATAAACGCCAATCACACGGTAACTAAATTCATTGACAGAGATGACTTGATTAACCGCAGCTTCTGGACTATCAAACAAACTCTTGGCTAATTCTTCATCCAACAAAATCACACTGGCAAATTCCTTGTAGTCTTGCGGTCTTAGACTTCTACCCGCAACGATTTCATTTTCAACTGCGTTCATGTAGGTGCTATTTCCGCCTGTCAGAGTCGCTCGTTCAACCTTCTTATCCTTATAAGATAGGGTAACGTTAGTCGAGTTGGTGACATAGTAACTGTCTACTCCTTTAAGTTTAGCAGCCTCCTTGACCCAAGACTCCAGTGGTTTTGGTGGTTCAACATGAACATCCTCTTCTTTCCCACTGACTGTCAAAGCGGATTGTTTCTGCGTGAAGGAGCCGTCCTTGCTTTTGATAGGGGAGAAAAAGACATGGATATCCTTCTGTGATTTGGTCATGTTTTTATTGACCTGACGAGACATGGAGTCTCCCAGTGCCATGATGACGACGACAGACGAAACTCCGATGATAATCCCAATCATGGTGAGGAAGGAACGCATCTTGTGGGCCATGATGGATGAAAAGGCAAATTTCAGATTCTGCATCTAGTTTTCCTCCTTTTCTAGGGCACTGTCGGACGAGATGATCCCATCACGAATGACAATTTGGCGTTTGGCATAGGCCGCAATCTCAGGCTCGTGCGTGACCATGATAATGGTTTTCCCTTCCTTGTTTAACTCCACCAACAGCTGCATGATTTGATTTCCTGTCTTGGTATCCAAGGCTCCTGTGGGTTCGTCTGCTAGGATGATAGAAGGATTATTTACCAAAGCACGCGCAATCGCTACACGTTGCTTTTGACCACCTGATAACTCGGAAGGCAAATGATGACTGCGCTCCGTCAGTTCAACCTTTTCCAGAAATTCCTCAGCCAATTTCCGACGTTTAGAAGCCGAAACTCCAGCGTAAATCAAGGGCAATTCGACGTTTTGAAGTGCATTGAGCTTGGACAAGAGAAAGAACTGCTGAAAGACAAAACCGATTTGCTGGTTGCGGACCTTGGCCAGTTGTTTCTCTCCAAGGCCTGCAACTTCTTGCCCTTCAAGGTAGTACTCTCCACTGGTTGGTGTATCCAACATTCCGATGGTATTCATCAAGGTAGACTTACCAGAACCAGATGGTCCCATAATGGCAACAAACTCACCTTCATGAACTTCTAGATTGATATTTTTAAGGACCTGCAGTTCTTGGTCACCATTTCGATAACTCCTACAGATATTTTTGAGACTAATTAGTTTCTTCATCAGCCTTCACCTCTTTTCCTTCTTCCAAGGAAGATGTTGGATTACTGATGACCTTGGCACCGTCTGTCACACCTGAAGTAATTTCTTGGTTGTCTGCGTCCGCATTCCCCAAAGTAACTTCTACCTTCTTCGCTTTTTTCTGGTCGTCTACAAGCCAGACATAGTTTTTGTCATTTTCGGTAACGACACTTGTCAAAGGAACAAGGATGGCTTTACTCTTGTTTTTGACTTCCACACTGACAGAGAAGCCTTGCTTCAACTCACCGATATCGCTGGTCACATCAACAGTATAAGGGTACTTAGATCCAGTATTCCCTCCAAGGGCTGCATTTGCTGCTTCTCCATTGTTTTTAGGATAATCAGAAATATAGCTGATTTTTCCAGTCCAGCTCTTATCTTGGTAAACCTTCGAAGTAAAGGTAACTTCTTGCCCAACAGAAAGGTTAGCAAGGTTGTATTCAGACAACTCCCCTTTGACCTGCAAGTTTTCATTACTTACGACATGTACTACAACTTGACTATTACCTGTTGGCGATTTAGAAACATTACGATTAACTTCAACTACAGTCCCTTCTAGTGTACTGAGGACAGTTGCAGCATCTAGCTGAGCTTGAGCCTTGTTGAGCTGAGCTACAGCATCTGCACGGTTATCCTTGGCATCACTGATTTGAGAATCAATAGAAGATACGGAAGAAGTCGCTGCTTGCGCTTGTTCTGGGAGTCCAGCTTCTGTTGGAACCTGTGGTGAAGCTGGTGTAGCTGATGCATTCTCACGAGCTTTGTTTAACTCCTCGATATGACGGTCTGCCTTTGCAACTGCACGATCGGCTGCATCATAGGCAGCTTGAGCATCTGCACTGCTGTATTTGACCAACGCTTGCCCTTCTTCGACCTTATCCCCAACAGAAACAAGAATTTCATCTAAATCTCCCTTACTAGCATCAAAATAAACGTATTGTTCATTTTTTGCTGTAACCGTACCTGACAAGAGAACCGATGAAGCAACAGAACCTTCCTTAGCAGTAACGATATGAGAGGTTTCCTCCTTGACAGCTGACTGGGAAGGTTGTCTAAAAATCAAAATCCCCGCAGCACCGATAACAATAGCACTGGCAACACCAATCGCTGTGTATAATTGCCATTTTTTTGCCTTCTTATTTCTTTTCATTTTTAAGCTCCTTTATTCTTTTGCCTTACAAAAACCATTATATCAGAAACACCAAGCCCAAACAATGACAGTTCAGATGGAAACAATGACAATTCAGGATCATTATTTCGTTCGGCATTCGTTTATTGGATTATTGTGCTAGGTATATAATACAACATCTTTTTGAATTTGGCAAGCGTTTTTCTAATTTTTTTTAACGTAGCAAATTTTTGCATTCAAATAGTAAAAACGATAGAATATGACTATCAAAGCTATAAGGAGTTTTCTATGAGAGAATATGATATCATCGCCATCGGTGGAGGAAGCGGCGGCATTGCCACTATGAACCGCGCTGGCGAACACGGTGCTAAAGCTGCTGTTATCGAAGAGAAAAAATTAGGTGGAACCTGCGTCAATGTCGGCTGTGTTCCTAAAAAAATCATGTGGTATGGAGCCCAAATCGCTGAAAGCTTCCACCACTACGGTCCTGACTATGGGTTTACGAGTTCAAATGTTCAATTTGATTTCGCAAAACTTCGTCAAAATCGTGAAGCCTACATCGATCGTGCCCGCTCGTCTTATGATGGAAGTTTCAAGCGCAACGGTGTTGATTTGATTGAGGGGCGTGCTCATTTTGTTGATTCCCACACAGTCAGCGTTAATGGTGAATTGATTCGTGCCAAGCATATCGTGATTGCGACTGGTGCTCGACCAAGCATTCCAACTATTCCTGGAGCTGAACTCGGTGGCAGCTCAGACGATGTCTTTGCTTGGGAACAACTTCCTCACTCCGTTGCGATTCTTGGAGCTGGCTATATCGCCGTTGAATTAGCAGGTGTTCTCCACGCGCTAGGAGTAAAAACGGATTTGTTTGTCCGTCGTGATCGTCCCTTGCGTGGTTTTGACAGCTATATCGTTGAAGGTCTTGTCAATGAAATGGAAAAAACAGGCCTTCCTTTGCACACCCATAAGGTACCCGTCAAGCTCGAAGAAACTGAGCAAGGCATTACGATTCATTTTGAAGATGGTTCTAATCACACTGCCAGCCAAGTTATCTGGGCTACCGGCCGCCGTCCAAATGTAGACGGGTTGGAGTTAGAAAAGGCTGGAGTTACACTCAACCAACGTGGGTTTATCCAAGTGGATGAGTATCAAAATACTGTTGTAGATGGTATCTATGCCCTTGGAGACGTTACTGGTGAGAAGGAACTAACCCCAGTAGCCATCAAGGCAGGACGCACCTTATCTGAACGCCTTTTCAACGGAAAAACAAATGCCAAGATGGACTACACGACTATCCCTACTGTTGTCTTCTCACACCCAGCAATCGGAACCGTAGGGTTGACTGAAGAAGAAGCTATCAAAGAATACGGCCAAGAAAACATCAAAGTCTACAAATCAAGCTTTGCATCTATGTACTCTGCCGTTACAAATCATCGTCAGGAATCACGCTTCAAACTCATCACAGCTGGTGCTGATGAAAAAGTTGTTGGCCTTCACGGACTAGGATACGGAGTGGATGAGATGATTCAAGGATTTGCAGTCGCTATCAAGATGGGAGCAACCAAGGCAGACTTTGACGCTACAGTAGCTATCCACCCAACTGCTTCTGAAGAATTTGTGACCATGCGCTAATTATTGAAAGAGACCTGAAAAGGTCTCTTTTTACTTGCATAATCCGCTGTTACAAAATTGTTACCTCGTTGTAAAAAAACGGTTGACTTTTTCTTCTGAATTAGTATAATAGTTACTATAATTTTGAAAAGAGGTTAACAGTTTTGAAAAAAGCTCATATCTATGCTATCCCTGCTATCGGCGCTGCTCTCATCGCCGTTTTGGCACAAATCAGTCTCCCTATCGGTCCTGTCCCCTTCACTCTACAAAACTTTGCGATCGGTCTGATTGCTACTATTTTTAGACCCAGAGAAGCAGTCCTATCTGTAGCTCTCTATCTCCTGCTGGGTGCCATTGGTTTACCTGTTTTTGCAGGGGGAGGAGCTGGATTTCACGTTTTAGTCGGCCCAAGCGCAGGCTATCTTTGGTTCGATCTTGTCTATGCTGGACTTACATCTTATCTGATTCATCAAAATAGTGGCTACATTCGCATTTTCCTAGCCAACCTCTTGGGTGACTCCCTCGTCTTTGTCGGAGGCATTCTCAGCCTCCACTTCCTTGCTGGAATGCCATTCGATAAGGCACTAGCAGTCGGTGTCCTTCCCTTTATCCTCCCTGACCTTGGTAAGATCATTGCCATTAGTTTCATTGGTCGTCCCTTACTCGAAAGATTGAAAAGCATCGCTTATTTTTCAAGATAAAAAATAGTCCAGAACAACTGTTCTGGACTATTTCCTTTCCAATTACTTCCTAAGAACTAACTGAAAATCAACTCTAATATAGAGATTATTTATTTTTACGGCTTACAAAGTACAATCCACCAGTCACTGCCATCAAAGCAAGTCCTGCAACTACTGCTGCGCTAGATGCTTTTTCACCAGTGTTAGGAAGTTGAGGTTTTGGACCTGGTTTTCCTGGTTCATTTGGTTTACCTGGTGTTGGTTTTTCTGGAGTGTGTGTATTTGTGATATTGAAGCCTTCTACTTTAGATGAATAACCTTCAACTGGAACTTCTACTACAGAGTATTCGATTGCTTGACCGTCTTTATAACGATCAAGGTCTGTGAACTCATAAGTCCAACCAGTTGCTTCTGAGGCTACCGCAGTCTTACCAGTTTCTTTACCGTTGGCAAGAAGTGCTACAGTAATTGAGTCTGGACGAATACCGTCTTTATTATTAGCATCATCCCAGATCTTCTTACCTTTCACAGTAATTTTCTCTGGTGTATGTTCGTTAGTAATCGTATACTTACCGTCTTTTTCTGGAGTAATTGTTGAAGTATATTCTTTCACAGCTACTTCTTTGACAGTGTACTTGATTTCTGTACCATTTTCATACTTAGGAAGTGCTTTTGATTCGAACTTCCAACCAGTAGCTTCTGAAACTTCAATTTCTTGAACGAGTTCAGCTTTTTCGCCTTCCCCCTTAAAGATTTGAACTTTCACTTTATCTGTACGTTTACCGTCTTGGTTGTTGTTATCTTTCCAAACCTTAGTTCCTGAAAGGATAACTGTTTCTGGATTATGAGTGTTTGTCACTACTTGACCAGTTACAGAGGCTTCATAACCAGCTGGTACATCCACTTCCTTGATTGAGTAAGTGATTTCTTTACCAGCTTCGTATTGTGGAAGATTTGTGAAGGATGCTACCCAAGTGTTAGCGTCTGTCTTATCCTTAGCTGTCAAGGTCAATTTCTTACCTTCAACGGCTACTGGATCAGCATCTCCTACTTTTTTATAAAGTTGAACCGTTACTGACTCAGGACGTTTACCGTCTTGGTTATTCGCGTCGTTCCATACTTTTGTTACTTTGTAGTCGATTGCTTTAGGAGCATATTTGTTTGTGATCGTAAAGTCTGTAATCGTTGATTCGTATTCTGCTACGGCATCTTCTGTTACAGTGTATTTGATTTCTTTACCATCTTTATATTTTGCTAATTTCGTGAATTCGACAGTCCAAGTTCCGTCTGCGGCTGCTTGAACTTCTTTCGATTCAACTTTCTGACCGTCTGCTAAAAGATTGATTGTAATCTTGGTTGGACGTTTACCGTCTTGGTTGTTTGCGTCATCCCAGTTCTTAGTTGCTTTTACATCAACTGTTTCTGGAGAATAGCTATTTGTGATGGTGAATCCTGATGCAGCGTCACCAGTAACGTCAGAAGTGTAACCAGTAACAGTTACTTCTACTACAGTGTACTGGATAGGTGTTCCGCCTTTATCAGCATCAAGATTTGTGAAGCTTCCTGCCCAACCGTTTGCTTCAGTCAATTCAAGTGTTTTACCTGTATCTTGACCATCTGCAAGCAATTTAACTGTGATAGAAGTTGGACGTTTACCGTCTTGGTTGTTTGCGTCCTTCCATACTTTCTTCACAGGAACTTCAGTTTTCGCTGGAGTGTATTTGTTTGTAAATACAAGATCGTTAGCTTCTTTTGAAGCAGTTGCTTTCAATTCAGTTGCACTTACTTTCACAACAGTTACTTCAACTTCTTGAACTGTCTTATCGTAAGTGATGCCTGTTTCAGTTCCAGCAACTTCAGAGATGGTATACTTGTGAGTTCCCACTTGGCTCTCATCATATGAGATTGGTGAGAATGTCACTGTTCCATCAGCAGCGTTTTTCACCGTTTCAACAACAGTTCCGTCTTCTTTCTTCAATTCAAAGCTGTATTTACCAGCTTCAAGGTCTTTACCTTCAAGAACTTTCTTAGCTCCAAGAGTTACACTTGTAGCCCCTGCTGGAGTGTAAGTGTTCTCAAATGCTTTTTCATCGTCGTAAGTAACAGTTGCTTCAAGGGCACCTTTACCATTGTCCGCTACAGTAACTGTAGCTGTGATTGTTTTCGAGTCGTACGTGATGCCTGTAGCAGTTCCAGCTTTTTCAGCAATCTTGTAAGTGAAAGTTCCAGCTTTATCGAATTCCAAGGCTGAGAACTTAACGTTTCCATCTTTGTCATTCTTGACTGTTTCTTTCACGTTACCATCTTGGTCTGTCAAAGTAAATTCAAACTCATCAGCTTTCAACTCACGACCAGTAAGTGTTTTCTTAACTGCAAGAGTAGCCGGAATTTTTGAAGCTCCGTAGCTGTTGTTGAACTCTTTGTCAGCTGGATAAGTTACGTTAGCAGTAAGTTTTCCTTCACCATCGTCTGTTACTTCTACTGTGACTTTAACTTCGAGACTATCGTATGTTACACCGTCAATAGTTTGTCCAGCGTTTGTTTCAACGATAGTGTACTTGTATGTTCCAGCTTTAGTGTATTCGATTGGTGCAAATGTGACCTTACCGTCAGCAGTGTTCTTCACTTTTTGAACTTCTGAACCATCTGCGTCATTCTTCAAGACAAACTCAAACTCATCAGCTTTCAAGGTACGACCTGAAAGAGCTTTTGTTACTTCAATAGGAGCTGACGTTTTCTTAGGAGCGTATGTGTTTTCAAAAGTCTTATCATCGTTTTCGTATGCGACAGCTGCAGATAATTTGCCTTCAGCATCTGCTGATACAGTAACTGTTACGCCAACAGGGTTGGCATCGTAAGTAACACCTTTTTCAGTTGTGTTCGCTTTTTTCTCAACAATGTGGTAGTTGTATGTACCAGCTTTGTCAAATGTTAATTCGGCAAAAATGATATTACCATCCACATCATTTGTTACTGTTTCAACAACTTTACCTGTCTTGTCATCGAACAAGTCAAATTCAAACTCACCAGCTTTCATAACACGACCAGTCAATTTTTTAATTGCTTGGATTTGAGCATTTACTGGCGTTGGGCCTTCGTTAGTGATTTCTTTGCCGTTAGTGTTATACTTAACAGTATAAGTTGCACCACTAGCACCATTAATAGTAGCACCTTCAGCAAGTGGGATACCTGTTCCGTCTTCCAACTCACGAACAGAGTAAACTAATTTGCTGCCATCTGTATCAAGTTCCGGTAATTGGTCTTTCCACTCATAAGTGTAGACACCATCATTTTCAGTTACAGTTGGTGTATAAGAACCAGTGACAGGTTTAGCGTCTGTTTCTGCTTCGCTTTCTTTACGAACATAAAGACCTACACTTACTTGTTTGTAGTCTCCTGCGTTACCCTTAGTCCATTTTTTAGTGGCTGTAAAGTCAACTGTTTTACGTTTGTTCGGAATGTTCAAGATAACAGGTTCACCAGTCATCTTAACTTCACGTTCTGTTTTATCTAGAATATATCCGTCTTTAGTGCGAACTTCTGTAACAACGTAAGTTCCGTTTGACAATACAGGTGTGATGGCAACACCGTTTTCATCTGTCTTGATAGTGTATTTCTTCGATTTGTCGTCTTTATTGACAATATCGAATTCAACATCTTTCAATTTAACATTAGCATCGCCTTCATCATATTTAACGATTTTAACTTTACCAGCAAGGTCAACCGAAACTGTCGCACCTACCGATTTAACAGCCAAAACTTCAGTTGAGTGCACTGTTTTGGTGTTTGTAGTACCATTCCATGATTTCCATGTTGGACGAGCTTCTCCATCTACAGTGATACCAGCTGAGTTTTTAACTTTTGTGCCATCAGCTGGGGTAGTTGTGTGATATTCGAGATGGAAAGCCTTTGTTCCCGTGTTGGTTGGCAAGAGCAGTTCGTAACCAAAACCACTGTTTGTAATCTTCAAAAGAGCTTTGTGATCTGAATCAGCCTTATAAGCAGCAGGATCGGTTGTTACTTGATAAGTTTCCAACTCACTAGCTAGGTCTGCCTTTGAAGTATTCGTTGATTCATAAGTAACGGCCTTAAGAACAAAGCTGTCTGCGATGAAGGTAGCCAAGGAACCGCCATCTTTATCAATAGCATCTTTAATAATAACAGTCTTACCTGTTAAATCTTCAGCCGCACGGTTGACACGCATCCACCACGCTACATAATTAACCGTACCGTTCGACCAACCACCTTTGTGGATAATCTCACCTTCAACATTAACGGCATCTTCATCTTTATAAGGTTTAAAGGTAATGGTTTGTGTACCCCCGGGGAGGTTATAGGTTACCGTGTTTTCCGTGCCCGTCGTCGTTGCATTTGACGCAACGGTAAAGGTTCCTTTTACATTTTGTTTATCTTCAACTTCTTTACTGAAAGTAAAAGTTATAACACCTGTTACGCTGTCGGCTACTACTTTACCCAGGACTTTATTACTTGAGGTATCAATCAAATCCAAAGTGGCATCTTTAAGAGACAAACCATCTGGAACTTTGATTGTGAAGTAATCCCCTTCTTTAATATCTCCGGCAGCTAAGCCAGGAAAAGCAAACTTCCCATTAAATAAAACACCTTTGTAAGTGCTTCCCTTAGCATGCCAGAAAATTTCATCAGCATTTCCTGTATCCTCAGCAAGGATTTTAACGTCTGAAAAGACAACTCTATCGGTGATGTCTGCTGCTTCGACTTGAGTTGTTTTAGCAAACACCCCCAAGAGCATCAGAGGAAAAAGAAATGTTAAAAATATTTTTTTGAAATTTTTCTGTTTCATAATATTCCTTTCTAAATGATTGAAATTAATTGAATAGTGCATCGTCTTCTCCCAGTAAGCAACACCCCTTTCAATCGCGTAGATTAATTACATAGTTATGAGCCTTATACTATGTAATTTTGCTTGGGTAAAGAATATACTGTTAGCATTATTCAAAATATTAAATTCAATCTTTAGCAGGAGTATCACTACTCATGATCAGATGGAAATATAGCAAAATATTATCCACAACCATTATACTACATATCGTCAAGTTTTTTTTATGAAAAGCCTTTAATTTATCAAAATATTTGTTTACACTCTGTCAATTATTGAGATATATTATTTCTATACCTCAAATAATAAGGCACTATCACGAGATTTTTTTTAAAAATAAAGATATGACAAGAATTTTCAGAAAACGCATTTTCACTGATAGAGCTATATTTTATAAATTATTTGTGATACAATAGAGCTACCTAAAAGATTCAGAAAATTTAATGTTCATTGATTGTTTATATTAACTTGAACATTCTGATTTTTCTTCATTCAAAAATAACTGTAAATAATTATAAGTAGAAAGGTAATTCTATGGCAAAGAATACTCGTGAGCTAATCATTAGAGCTCTCATCACACTAGCTAAGAAAAATCCTCAGCGTAGTTCCTTTACAATGACTGAAATTGCTGCTGAAGCTGGTATTTCACGACAAGCGATTTATCAAAAGCATTTTAACAATTTTGAAGATATTATCGAATACATTCACGAAGAGACCAATCAGCACATTTTTAACGTCTTTAATAAGTTCTGCCCCAGCAATGATGGAGATCCTATCAGCTTTTTAGCAGACTATATACTTCCTCTCATATACGAAAAAAGGGAAGTTATTAACACCTTGTATACCACACAAGTCGACCCATGTTGGAAGGAATTTCTGCGTGGAACATACTCAGAGTGGGTACTAAAGAATGTCAATTACCAACTGAAATATAATTTTAGTAAAGAAGACATCGCTTATATCATTACGACCATGGCCATCTCTTTCATTGAAGTGTGGATTCGTAAAGATAATCCAATACCACCTGAAGAGTATAGAGAGACTTTCATTCAATTGTCTAAGACTTCTCTTTGTGACTATATTGTGTCCTAAAAAAAGAATCTTGAGTTGCACTCAAGATTCTTTTTATTGTCCCCCTTTAAAGGCATCGACCATTACCTGAAATTCTTCATTGGAAAGCGTGATTCCTTTGCCCATTTTGGTATGGTCAGGACTCCAAGAACGAATATCAAACTTTGCAGGGGCTCCATTAAAGCTGACTCTATTTAGTTCTTTTGTCCATCCTTTGTCATTTTCAGACAAGGTGAGCAAGTGTTCTTCGATCTCAAATGTAAATTCTACCATTTTAACTCCTTTATGTGATATGCTTTCTATAGTCTATTCGTAAAAATCTTGTGGTTTTTAAGAAAATTTTATATAATGTGGATATATAAGAAGGGAGGATTCTATGAGACAGACATTCAAACTAGTTCTAGATAAACTACATGGTTTTCTCAATGGGAATGATGATCATTCTCAAATCAAGGACAACTCCCTCACTGCTATGATTGAACAAGCCATCCATAAAAAGACGGCTGTTCATGTCATACTTGCCGAGACAAGTTTTACGGGTGATATTGTCAAACACGATGCTAATCGCCAACAAATTATCGTCAAAAATTTTTCAAAAAACGTAACTCGAATCATTCGTATCAGTGATATTAAACGACTTCGTTTTGTTCCCTCAACTGTACAAAAAGCTCAGAAAAGTCTATTTAAGAAAGAGTGAGATGTTCTTTGCATCCCACTCTTTTTCTTAACGGATTTGTTCAAAATGAAGATGAACGGCGATATGGTCGCCATAACCACTTCTCTCCAAATCGCGTTGCAAGCGATAAGAGATATAGTGTTCTGCAATGGTAATGTAACCAGCTCCAAGTAAGCGGTGCTCAACCATTGATTGGATCATGCTGATAGTAGCACGTTCTACTTTTGCTTCTTCCAAGTCCAAAACGACTTTTTTAGTAACTTGAGCTAAGTTTTGACGTAAGTCATCAGTCAAAACATAAACTGTTTGAGCTGCTTTTAGGACAGCTTGGTAAATTTTATCTGGATCAAATTCAGCAATTTCTCCATTACGTTTGATTACTTGCATAAGGTTCTCCTTTATTCTTTGTTTTCTTTGATTTCAGCCAGCATCTTTTCTTCTTCGGCTGTCAGCTGATAGTTTTCTAGCAGGTCAGGTCTGCGCTCGTAGGTTTTCTTTAGACTTTCATACAGCCGCCACTGGCGAATCTTTTCATGGTGCCCACTCATGAGCACATCTGGCACGACCATACCTCGATAGTCATAAGGGCGAGTATACTGAGGATATTCGAGAAGTCCCGAAGAGAAGCTATCATCCTGGTGACTAGACTCCTTGCCAATCACTTCTGGTATCAAGCGAACCGTAGCATCAATCATGGTCATGGCTGCCAACTCACCACCAGTCAAGACATAGTCTCCTAGGGAAATTTCATCGGTTACCAAGGTTTTGATGCGCTCGTCATACCCTTCATAGTGACCACAGATAAAGATCAGTTCTTCTTCCTGAGCCAAATCTTCAGCGTAAGCTTGATCAAACTGTTTCCCAGCAGGATCAAGAAGAATGACACGGGGATTTTTCTTTTCAATAGCATCAAAGGCATCGAAAATAGGTTGGGCTCGGAGCAACATCCCCTGACCGCCTCCGTAAGGTTCATCGTCAACATGACGGGCCTTTTCAGCATATTCTCTGAAATTATGATACTGGATATCCAAGAGCCCTTTTTCTCGAGCCTTCCCAACAATCGAGTGTTCCAGCGGAGAAAACATCTCCGGAAAGAGGGTTAAAATATCAATCTTCATCATCTAACCCTTCTAAGATGTCCACATCAACCCGTTTGTTTGGAATATCAACATTGAGAACTACTGGCGGAATGTAAGGTAAAAGCAAATCTCGCTTACCTTTTCGCTTGACCACCCAGACATCATTGGCACCTGGTTGTAGGATTTCCTTGATGGTTCCAATCAAGTTCTCTCCCTCGTAAACATCCAAACCGATAATCTCGTGATAGTAGAATTCACCATCATCTAAATCGTTCAAATCTTCCTCAGCGACCTTGAGACTGTAGCCCTTGTACTTTTCAATCGCATTGATATGATACATGTCTTTGAATTTGATAATGTCAAAGTTCTTATGCTTGCGGTGACTTGCGATGGTCACTGTTTGGACAAACTGATCTTTATCATCAAATAAAGCCAGCTCTGCTCCCTTTTTAAATCGTTCCTCGGCAAAATCCGTCACAGACAAGACTCGCATCTCACCCTGTAGACCCTGCGTATTGACGATTTTCCCAACATTAAAGTAGTTCATCTTGTCTCCTGTATCTATTTCTATCCTTTATTTTATCACGTTCCAGGGATTTTCACAAGTTGGATAGGTCCTATCTTACAAGGCTACTACTTCTTCAAAAAAATCACCAACTATCTGATTAAACTCTTTAGGGTGGTCATTCATCGGTTGGTGTTTGCTGTCTGAAATCGTTACTTGACGCGCATTGGGATTGAGAGCAATGATACCATCATAGATTATTTTTAGGTGTTTGGGAAAATCGTTTTCTCCTCTTACTAATAGCATGGGAGGATTTCCTTTATATCCTTCTATCTCATGGACTGCCAAGAACCCTGTGATTCCAAGGTTCAAGAAAACATCTCGCCCAGTTTCTATAATGGCCGTCTTGACCAATTCTCTTGTGATAGGGTTATCAGTACACATTTTTGAGTTTTTATCAGCAATCACCTTCCAAGGAATCGTTTTGTACATAAGAGAACTATATTTGATTCGACCTCTTTCTTTCTCTGATAGGTAACGATGTTGTCCCCAACTATCTACCATGACCAAGGCTAGGACTCTTTCTGGATGGCGATAGGTATACTCTTGAAGTGGGTTGCCTCCCCAAGAATGACCGACCAATATCACCTTATCTAGCTGAAAATAGGATAAAATAGCATCTACATCTTGAATAGCGCCTTCTAAGTCGGGTAGCCCAACTTTCATAGGTGATTCACCCTGCCCTCTAACATTTACAAAGTAAAGGTCAAATCCATCAAAAGCATCATACTGGTGAGCCCACATCTGACTGCGTCCACAAGCTCCATGATAGAAAATAATGTGGCCTTTATTTGCATTCCCAGGACGATGATAAACAACCAAATCACAATCTACGACTGCTATAAGATGACGTTTCAACATCTCGTGTTCTCTGTTATAAAAAGCAATAGCTTCAGCTATATCATTTGGCTTCATTTCTACATTCGCTCCTCTTTATCCTGATATCATTCTTTGTATCTATTTTATCATGCTATATTAAAATCGTCGTTTTCTAAACTTGATTTCATTAAAAATTTTGAATTTTCTGCATTATTTGGATAAAGAAAAAGACTGCTAAGCAATCTTTACTTTTTTCTCATCAGATTCATGCCTAAAATTCCAGCAATAATCAGAGCAGCTCCAATCACATGGTAGCTATAAATCGGTTCGTGGAGGATAAGAGCCCCAGCTAGAATGGTCAAAACTGTTCCAAGATTGCCAAAGACACTGACGGTTGATGCGCCGAGGCGAACGATAGCATAGATAGAAAGACTACCAGTCACGATAGATGCTAAAATTCCCAAATAGAGGATGGAAAGCAGATAGGGTACCTGTCCAAGTGGCGCAAAGTAAGCTAATATGTTCCCCTCTAGATAGTGAGAGGTCAGACTCAACGTATTAAAGGTGACGAAGCCAACAAATATCACAACAACTGTCATATCCATAGCCCGATAGCGACCTCCTTTAGCCTTGCTGAGGATATTGTTTATCGCATTGGCGAGAACAGATCCCAACATCAAGAGAAAGCCCAAGCTAGCAGTTTCCGTGCTAAAGTTTGCTCCTTTGCTAAAGAAGATGAAAACTACTCCTGATACGGATAAAATTAAAAAGAACTTTTGTAGCAAACTTGTCTTCTCCTTGAGAAAAACCGATGCCAAAAGGAGCGTAAAAATCGGGACAAGAGCCTGTAAAATTCCCGCTTCAGAAGACGATATATACTGTAAAGCAAAGGATTGGAAAATAAAAAAGAGGATTGGATAGAAAAGACTCATAGGCAGAATAGAAAGAATATCTTTTCTACTTAAACTCACTTTGATAAGTTTTGTTTGATGAAGGATGACCAATACCAGAGCAGCGATTGTATAGCGATGTGCCAAGTTTGTAAGAGGACTGGCATAGCCCAAAGCTATCTTAGTAAATAAAAAAGAAAAGCCAACGATTGCTGAAAAGGATAAGGCTGCTAGGTAAGCTTTTGTTTTCTCGTTCATAGATTGTTACTCCCTTTAAAAGTAGCTATTCTCAAGATAAATCAACTAGAAATTTTGAGACTGTCTTTCCATTTTAGCATAGTAAAATCCTAGATGCTATTTCTAGGATTGGTATTTTATTCCTTCTTTCACCGTTTATCTATTACATTAGCTAAAAAGGATTCAGCCAGTCTGATCTGCTTTTCTCGTTCTTTTCTTACAAGTTCTAGCTTGTCTGCCTCTTGGAGATTCCTTACTTTGATATTATAAATTGCCAGTTTCATTGCTTTCTCTATGCAAGCTAGTGTAAGCTAGGAGAAATCTTTCATATCAGTGAAAAGAGATTATTCCTAGTTCTCTTGGAAGTTTTCCAAAAATCCTTCCAAATCACGTTCATGTTGATACTTAATGGCTGCTTTTTTATCTTTGTCAAAGATGGTTTTGGTTAGGTCAATATCGTTGATAGCCGCAATTGCGACCGTGTAGTGAATAATATCAGCTAGTTCTTTGGCAAGTTCCTCATTTGAGTCCTGGACGCCCTCTTTTCGACCAGAGCGCCCATTCAAGACCTCGGCTACTTCTCCGACTTCCTCCACTAGCTTGATAAAGAGGCCTTCCTCAGTTCGAGACTGCTGGTAATGTTCGAGTAAGTAGGCTTGTAATTGTCTAAAGGTTAGATCCTTCATCTTCTCCTCCACAAAAAAAGCGAGACATCTGTCCCACTTTTTTATTTTTCATCGATAACGATTCTTACTTTCTTGTCTTCAGTTGGGACAGAGTAGACAATCGTTCTTATCGCTGAGATAGTGCGACCCTTACGACCGATAACACGACCGACATCGCTTTGGTCAAGATCCAAGTGATACTCCAAAAACTCTGGCGTGTCTTCGATCTTGATAGTTAAGGCATCAGGTTGTGAAATCAAAGGTTTCACAATCGCAATAATGAGATTTTCAATCGTATCCATCTGTCAACCTACTTTAAACTTATTTTGAGAATTTAGAATCGTGGAATTTTTTCAATACGCCTTCTTTTGAAAGGATGTTGCGAACTGTATCTGAAGGTTGAGCTCCATCAGCCAACCATGCAAGAACGCGGTCTTCTTTCAAAGTTACTTGGTTTTCAGCAACAAGTGGGTTATAAGTCCCAACTGTTTCGATGAAACGACCGTCACGTGGTGAACGTGAATCTGCTACGTTGATACGGTAGAAAGGTTTTTTCTTAGAACCCATACGAGTCAAACGGATTTTAACTGCCATTTTTTTAATGTCTCTTTTCTTATTTTTTTATTTTGGTGAAATAGCTGAGCTATTTAGCACATGTTCTATTATAGCAGATTTCTGACAGGTGTCAAGAAAAAAACTTGACAGAGTTTTAATTTTTTTTACTACTAGAAATTTTTAGTAAAATCTTTTACATTTGAAATCACCTCCCTTTTAAGGTACAATGGTAGAAATGAATTTTTGAGAGGTTAACAATGAAAAAACTAGCAACCCTTCTTTTACTATCAACGGTAGCCCTTGCTGGATGTACTAGTATCCAACGTGGTCTCCGTGGTGATGAATATGTCGACTCCAGTATCTCTGCTGAAGAAAGCTCAAAAGCAGCTGCTCAGGCTGCCAAAGATTTAAATGACGCTTTAACCAATGAAAATGCCAACTTCCCCCAACTTTCTAAAGAAGTTGCCGAAGATGAAGCAGAAGTCATTTTACACACAAATCAAGGCGATATCCGCATCAAACTCTTTCCAAAACTAGCGCCACTAGCAGTTGAAAACTTCCTTACACACGCTAAGGAAGGCTACTATAACGGCATCACCTTCCACCGTGTCATCGATGGCTTTATGGTCCAAACTGGAGATCCTAAGGGAGATGGTACAGGTGGCCAATCCATCTGGCATGATAAGGATAAAACGAAGGACAAGGGAACTGGTTTCAAAAATGAAATCTCTCCTTACCTATACAATATCCGAGGAGCCCTTGCTATGGCTAACACTGGTCAACCAAACACCAACGGTAGCCAGTTCTTCATCAACCAAAACTCGACAGATATTTCTGCTAAACTCCCTACTAGCAAGTATCCAAAGAAAATCATCGAAGCCTATAAAGAGGGAGGAAATCCTAGCCTAGATGGCAAACATCCTGTCTTTGGTCAAGTCATCGATGGCATGGACGTTGTGGATAAGATTGCCAAGGCTGAAAAAGATGAAAAAGACAAACCAACGTCTGCTATCACCATTGATAGTATCGAAGTGGTGAAAGACTACGACTTCAGCAAAAAATAAACCATCAACAGATAAGGAGACGATGACATGATTTTATTTGGGGGTTCTAAAGGTTATCAGAAAGATTTGGGACATACGCAAACAGCGATCGAATGTGGTCACTGTAACAATGTCGACGCTTGGGAGATCGTAGAAACTGGGCGCAAATTTACCCTCTACTGGATTCCACTTTTTCCTTATGGTAAAAGTTACTTCGTTTCTTGTCCGATTTGCCACTACGGTAAAGAAATTGAGAAATCTGAAGTTGAAAACTATTTAAATTACTAGTCAAAAAAGCCAAGTCATTTCGACTTGGCTTTTTTAGCGCTTTTAAGTTAGCTTGTTAAAATCCCAGATTTGGTCCATCCAGCCTTCATAAAAGTCTGGTTCGTGGCAAACCATAAGGATAGATCCCTTGTATTCTTTAAGCGCCCGTTTGAGTTCTTCCTTGGCATCCACATCCAAGTGGTTGGTCGGCTCGTCCAGCACTAAGACGTTATTTTCACGGTTCATCAAGAGACAGAAACGCACCTTGGCCTGTTCCCCACCTGACAAGACCTGAATCTGACTTTCAATGTGCTTGGTCGTCAAACCACAGCGGGCAAGGGCTGCACGAACTTCTGCTTGATTAAGGGCAGGAAAGGCATTCCAGACAGCTTCAAGAGGTGTTTGACGATTGCCACCTTCTACTTCTTGCTCAAAATAACCAAGTTCTAGGTAATCTCCACGTTCGACTTCTCCAGCGATCGGTGGAATAATGCCTAAGAGACTCTTCAAGAGAGTTGTTTTCCCGATACCATTGGCCCCAATAATGGCAACCTTTTGATTGCGTTCAAAAGTAAGGTTTAAAGGCTTGGTCAGAGGACAGTCATAACCAATCTGCAAGTCCTTGGCTTGGAAGATAAAGCGCCCAGGTGTACGAGCTGGTTTGAAATCAAAGGACGGCTTTGGTTTCTCACTTTGGAGTTCAATGATGTCCATCTTGTCGAGTTTCTTTTGACGGGACATGGCCATGTTTCGAGTTGCGACACGGGCTTTATTGCGGGCTACGAAATCCTTGAGGTCGGCAATTTCTTTTTGTTGACGCTCATAAGCTGCTTCCAGTTGAGATTTCTTCATAGCATAGACTTCTTGGAACTGGTAGTAGTCACCAGAGTAACGCGTCAACTGTTGATTTTCCACATGGTAGACGATATTGATTACGTCGTTGAGGAAAGGAATATCATGTGAAATAAGGACAAAAGCATTCTCATAGTTTTGGAGATAACGCTTGAGCCAGTCAATATGTTCAGCATCCAAGTAGTTGGTTGGCTCGTCCAAGAGCAAGATATCTGGCTTTTCAAGGAGGAGTTTAGCTAAAAGTACCTTTGTTCTTTGTCCACCTGACAAGGCTGTTACGTCTGTATCCATACCATAGTCCATGACACCGAGGGCACGCGCTACCTCATCAATCTTGGCATCTAAAGTATAAAAATCACGACTCTCCAAACGATCTTGGAGCTCCCCGACTTCTTCCATCAGCGCGTCGATATCTGCTCCTTCTTCTGCCATTTCCATGTAGAGGTCATTGATACGAGCTTCTGCTTTAAAAAGCTCATCAAAGGCTGTACGCAAAACATCACGTACAGTTTGGCCTTCTTTTAGTACAGCGTGCTGGTCTAGATAGCCAGCAGTCACATATTTAGACCATTCCACCTTCCCTTCATCTGGTAGCATTTTACCAGTCACGATACTCATAAAGGTTGATTTTCCTTCACCGTTGGCACCGACAAGACCGATGTGTTCTCCCTTGAGGAGACGGAAGGAGACATCTTCAAAAATTGCACGGTCACCAAAACCGTGACTCAAATTTTTAACTTCTAAAATACTCATTCTAATTCCTTATCTTGTTTTTATGTAGTCCTTTATAGAGGAGCCAAGCCAGATAACCACCCAAGGTATTGGTCCACAAATCATCAATCTCAAAGACCCGATTAAAATCAAAGAAAAAGTCTAAGACCAGCTGCGTACACTCGATTCCTAGGCTCAGTAGAAAGCTGAGAAGGATGATTTTTTTCGTTTGTCGTAAATTTGGACAGAGATAGATCAGTTGAAAGACTAGCGGGAAAAGCAAGAAGACATTTAAAATGTTCTGCAAAAAGATCCAAAGGACTTGTCCCAAACTAGTCACTTCACCCAGTTTCCAAAAGGAGTTTAAGGGAGTTAAAAGAAAAACCAGGCGTCCAAAAGTTTGAATACCTGGAGTTTCCACTCCTGTAGGAAGTTGAGGTTGGGGAGTAAAACAAAAACAGACAATGCAAAGACTGTAAATAGCCACTCCCAATCTTAAGATTAATTCTCTTTTTTTAGTCATTTTATGGATTTACCGCTGCGACTGCCTTCTGGCGGTCACGTTTCATTGTATTGGAGCGTAATTGTCCACAAGCTGCATCAATATCTGTACCATGCTCTTGACGGACAACACAGTTGACCCCTTTTTTCTTGAGGGTATCGTAGAAGGCCATCACGCGCTCTTTAGGACTACGGCTATATTGGTCATGTTCACTAACTGGGTTATAGGGAATCAAGTTGACATATGACAATTTCTTGATGTTTTTGAGCAATTCAGCCAATTCCAAGGCTTGTTCTACTCCATCGTTGACTTCATTGAGCATGATATATTCAAAGGTCACACGGCGATTGGTTGTTTCGATATAATACTCAATAGCTGCGAAAAGCTTTTCAATCGGAAAGGCACGGTTAATCTTCATGATGCTTGAACGCAATTCATTATTGGGTGCGTGAAGGGAAACAGCCAGATTGACCTGTACGCCTTCATTAGCAAAGTCACGAATTTTATGGGCCAAACCTGAGGTAGAAACAGTGATGTGACGAGCACCGATTGCCATCCCCTTGTCATCGTTGATAGTACGGACGAAATTCAACACATTGTTGTAGTTATCAAATGGTTCACCAATTCCCATGACAACAATATGACTGACACGCTCATCCTGACCACGTTCATCAAAGTATTTCTGAACCAACATAATCTGCGCTACAATTTCCCCGTTATTGAGGTCACGTTGCTTCTTGATCAAACCTGACGCACAGAAGGTACAACCAATATTACAGCCAACCTGAGTGGTCACACAGACTGACAAACCGTAGTGTTGACGCATCAGTACTGTCTCAATCAACATGCCATCTGGCAACTCAAAAAGATACTTAACAGTACCGTCAGCTGACTCTTGTACGATCCGCTGTTTCAAAGGATTTACGACAAACTGGTCATTGAGCTTGGCAATCAAATCCTTGGAAAGGTTGGTCATTTCTTCAAATGACTGGACACGTTTACGGTAAAGCCATTCCCAGATTTGATCTGCTCGGAATTTCTTTTCTCCTTGTTCTAATACCCATTCTTGCATGGTTTGACGTGTTAAACTATAAATAGACGGTTTCATCTCTTCTCCTTATTCTCTATCTATTTCTGACGAATGACAAAATGGCGCTGTCCCTTGTCCTCTTTCTGAGACTTTTGGTCCTTATGACGACGTCTATTTCGCTTATCGGCATTTGGTTTTCTCTTATTTTGCGAAGGTTTCTTGCCTCTTCTAGGAAGGTTTTCCTCCTCTTTTTTACGCATTTTTTTGTCAAATGAAGCCCGTTTCGGTGCTTGATTTTCTAGAACAAAATAGGCACAACCATAACTACAGTACTCTAAAAGATAGTCCTGTAAGCGACTGATCTTTTCAATTTTTTCCTCTG
Organism: Streptococcus oralis; assembly: GCA_905372585.1. Taxonomy (GTDB): domain Bacteria; phylum Bacillota; class Bacilli; order Lactobacillales; family Streptococcaceae; genus Streptococcus; species Streptococcus oralis_CJ. Next base: position 3,359 of record CAJPPL010000016.1, on the reverse strand, counting down.
TTCGATCGTCTTTGTAAAAACCACGTAGGCGGAGCTGTTCATTGCTCCAGTCCCCCACGACATAATCAAACTTGGTCAACACTTCTGAGAAGCGTTGATTAAAGACTGTCACATCGAAGGCATCCTTGATATTTTCAACCAAGGTAAAAGCAATCCCTTCAGTCTCAACCTTATCCCCATTTACTTGAAATTCTGGGCCAGGAAACTTGTTATAGTTGTATAATTCAGGTGCAATTTCTTTACGCATAGTCTTCCTTTTCCACGATTACTTAACACTCTATTTTACCATAATTTCTAGCAGTTAGCACGTTTCTCATAAAAATGAAAAAAGTCTGACGATTTTGTCAAACTTCTGCAGTATAAACCAAAAAGAGAAGATTAACTCTTCCCTTCCTATTTTTTTATTTAGCTGCTGCGTAAAGCTCATCTACTTTGTTCCAGTTGATAACTGAGAAGAAAGCTTTGATGTAGTCAGGACGCACGTTGCGGTATTTCACGTAGTAAGCATGTTCCCAAACGTCCAAGCCCAAGATTGGTTTTTTACCTTCTGAGATTGGGGTGTCTTGGTTTGCTGTTGAAGTTACTTCAAGTTTTCCTTCTTTGTTGACAACCAACCAAGCCCATCCAGAACCGAAGCGAGTTGTAGCTGCTGCTGTAAAGGCTGCTTGGAACTCTTCAAATGAACCAAATGTTGCATCGATTGCTGCTGCAAGTTCTGCTGAAGGAGCTGTTTTTTCCGGAGTCATCCATTCCCAGAAAAGAGCGTGGTTCAAGTGTCCACCACCATTGTTGATAAGTGCTTGACGGATATCAGCTGGGATAGATTCTACATCAGCAAGCAAAGCTTCAAGGTCTTCACCAATTTCAGGGTGTTTTTCAAGAGCTGCATTTGCATTGTTTACATAAGTTTGGTGGTGTTTGTCATGGTGCAAGTGCATTGTTTCTGCATCGATGTATGGTTCCAAAGCGTCGTATGCGTATGGAAGGTCTGGTAAGATAATAGCCATCTGTAATACCTCTTTTTCTTTCTATATGAAAATGATAACGCAATCATCCTCTTTTTTCAAGTTTTTTGCTCAATTTGCCTCTGCCGCGATCTGCAAAAGTGCCTTTTCAAACAGATACCCCTTTTCATAGACACCTGTCTTAATCTGGTAGTCTGTTTCAATCAAATAAGAAATCGCTTGCTTGAGAAAATCTAAGGAAATCCCTCTCGAATCTCTCAGTGCAAACTTGATTTGATAAGGATTAGGGTTGCGCCCCAAGTAAGTTCCCAGACTGCTTGCAATCTGCGATTCCGTCTGACCAGATTCTGATAAAATCTTCACTTGGGTAAAGGTGCGGAACTGTCCTAACATGACAGCTATGAGCTTGATTTCATCTTCCCCTTGCAAGGTCAAGTCTCTAACCAAGTCGCGGGCCAGGTCAATCTTCTTATCTAAAATAAGCTGAGTCAAATCAAAAATATTGTCTTGCAAAGTCTTTGGAATGGCTTCGATAATATCCTTTTCCTCAATCACATCGCCTGACTTATAAGACTGTAAAAAAAGGAGATTTTTCTGGATTTCACTAAATTGAAAACCAGATTTGATGAGTAGATTTTCAAAAGACTTTTCTGCAAACTGCAGACCTTGTGTCTGACTCCATTTTTGGAAATACTGGCGGAGTTCTTGTTCCTTGGGTTCAATAGCATCAAAGACAGTCGCATCTCGTTTGAGCAATTTGACCAGCCGTCTCTTACTATCCAACTTTCCTTCTGCAAATATCAATAACTTGGTTGTTGGCGAAGGGTTATCAAGGTATGCCTCAAACGACTTGAGCTCATCATCTGCTAAAAATCGTTTCTTGGCTGTTGTGATATCGACAAAATGGTCTAATATCACGATTTTCTCATCCGCAAAGAAAGGGAGACTGACCAACTCCAACTCTAAGTCTTTATAAGCTACTTCTTTCATATCAAAGTAAGCAAAATTGAGATCAGCTGGATCATAACCAATCTGTTTCAACACTTGCCTCTTCATCACTTCAAACTGGCCCTGGTCTGTCCCAGTAAATAGATTCAAGCTAGATAAATTTGATAGAGATACCTTTTGACTCTCTTCTATGGCTAGCATCTTCTCTCCTTTCTTCTGATTTTTTATTAAACTTAATCAATATAGCGCAATTTCCCACGGAAATCTTCTAGGTTCTCATAACCTTTTTCTTCCATGATTTCTTTTAGTTCATTGGTAATGCGTTCAAAAGCACCGACGCCTTCTTTGTGAAGGGTAGTCCCTACTTGCACCATACTCGCACCGCAGAGGATATGTTCAAAGGCATCACGACCCGTAAGAACGCCACCCGTTCCGATGATTTGGATTTGGGGATTTAAACGTTGGTAAAAGGCGTGCACATTCGCTAGAGCAGTCGGTTTGATATACTCTCCACCAATGCCACCAAAACCATTTTTAGGACGAATCACGACAGACTCGTCTTCTATATAAAGGCCGTTTCCGATAGAGTTAACACAGTTAACAAACTTGAGCGGATATTTGTTGAAAATAGCAGCCGCTTGGTCAAAGTGAACAATATCAAAATAAGGTGGCAATTTTATTCCAAGAGGTTTGGTAAAGTAGGCAAATACCTCTGACAAGATACGGTCTGTTGTTTCAAAATCATAGGCAATCTGAGGTTTTCCTGGAACATTTGGGCAAGAGAGATTAAGCTCTGTCAGTCCCTTAAACTCGCTCTCTTGAACTTTTTTCAAGATGGTATGTGTTTCTTCTGGAGACATGCCAACTAAAGATAGGAAGAAAGTACGGTTTGGCTCTTTTTCCTGCAAGTCCAAAAGGTAGTCCAGATAGTAGTCTAAGCCATTATTTGGCAACCCCATGGAGTTGATAGAACCAAGTGGAACATCCTGATAACGTGGCTCAGGATTGCCCTGACGAAAGTCCAAGGTCGCTGTCTTTGTGACAAATGTTCCTGCTGCTGAGTTTTTGACTCCTTCAAGCTCTTCTATCGTCATACAAGCCACACCTGCTGCATTCATCAAGCAATTATCAAACTCAAAGCCAGCTATTTGTGTTTTCGTTGATACCATGATTCTGATCCTCCAGATTCCTTTTATTTCTAATATTATACCATACTTTAAGATTTTCTCTTTGAGAAACTAATTTCTATATAAAACGTTCGGTTTTGTAAATTGAAAGAATTTTTAGAAAATTTCTGTTTTTTTCTTTACACTCAAAAAAAATTCTGCTATAATGGCTCATGTAATAAAATATAACAACAAAAGGAGAACGATATGACATCTGCTAAAGACTATATCCAAAGCGTGTTTGCAACTGTGAAAGCTCGTAACGGGCATGAGGCTGAAT
>CAJPPL010000015.1:0-47630 GCA_905372585.1 Streptococcus oralis | reverse complement strand
GATCAAAGGTTGACAATATCCTAGCGAAGAGCAATAATGTCATTGGGAAATTTGGGGAGAAACTATTAGATACCCGAATCCCAGTCGGCATTCGTAAAGAGGCAGTTGCCTTTGCGGGAGGTATGGGCTCAATGCCTACCTTCAGCGTTGAGAGTAAGACTCTGCGTGATGTGATGCGCTTTTCTAGCAAACATTCGGATGATGTAGTGAGAGTGGCAGAGAAGCCCTTTGATAAAGAGCGGATTCTTGAAAATATTAGGCAAAGTCGACTGGCGAGAGAATCATCAAACTTTAAAGAGTATGTGGCTAAAGAAAAGGACTTCTTTGAAGGCATTGCTAAAAATAAGAGATTTGAAGCATTTGGAAAAGGAGAATTATCCTTTGATGATGTCTTATCAGACTATGCTAAATTGTATGCTGAATTAGTAAATAATAATGAAAAATGGACCTGGTCTAAAAACTTTGTTAATAGCAATAAAATTACTAAAGGACAAAAGCAATTAATTAAAAATCTTGCTATACAGGAAGGTTATATACCTAAAGTAAAAGTAACACCGGCTGAAGGAATGAGGTATGGATTTGCAGATTTTGAGGGAGCAAATCTAGTGCAAGAAACTGTTCAGCTCCCCAAAGATTTATGGAAGAAGACTGATAGAGATCAATTTAAGTGGTTAAATGAAAAGATCGGTGGATTTAGAGAAGGGATGACTTGGCATCACACAGAAGTACCAGGAAAAATGGAGCTAGTTCCCTATGGCATACATAATATAACATTGCATAATGGTGGCCGATCAGCGGGTCTTTGGGCATATGCACCAAGATGATTCTGATATTGATTTTTAATGAGGTGTATGTAATTCTTGTATAGCGCTGCTAATATATATTGAATGTGGTATTCATTCTAAATACAAAAAGAAAGGAAAAAATTAGAAAGTGGAAGATATTAGAACGGTAATCCTCCCTTTGCCTAGTATTGAATTGGTTAAGGAAAAGGAGGAAGAATGGTGCATTGAGTTACCGAGTTCCTTTAAGGAATTCATAATCAGATATAATGGGATAATTCCTAAAAAGAATCTTTTTAAAATCAGTGATGATAAAGAGTATGTTATAGAAAGATTCCTTTGTATTTTAGATGATTTTGAAGAGAATTCCCTAGGAATGTACGATATTGATGTTATATGGAGTCCAATACTAGAAATTTTAAGTGTGGATCCAGATTCTGTTGGTGTAGAACTATTACCAGTAGCAACACTGTTCGGTGGTGATTTTATATGTTTAGATTATAGAGAAGGGACCCAGAACCCCAAGGTATGTTATTGGAAGCGTGAGGATTCATACGAATGGCATCCTAGTGTAGAGTTTGTTTCAGATACATTTGAAGAGTTTTTAGGAATGCTATATTCTGAAGATGATATTGCAAATAGCTAGTATTTGGTTACGGAATCATGCTTTTGAGTATATGTTAAGAGTAATGCACAAAATATAATGTAGGAGTTCTATTTATGAGTGATAAATTCCTTGAGTCATTTATTGAAAAAACTTTTTATAATGAGCTATTTAGTAAGTTGAAATCTTACATCTCTCTTCATAGGGATGAAATAATGGTTAAATCCTATACTCTATCTTCGATATCCTATAAAGCGCTAAATGATTTTAGCGTCAAGAGTGTTTTAAAAGGACTTGGATTCTTACTACGACGAAGTCGTCAACCAGAAAGTCTTGAAAGATTGGTGTAGCATTTATGACAGCAAGTACTCGCCAAGCAACTATGGCGATATCAAAATTGAACCCCAGCGGGAGAATTGGTAGTAAGTTGTATAAGAAACTATGAAATAACTTTCAAACAGTTTTACTCATTTTTATTAGGGTGTTTGGAATAAGACAGTATACTTTTCGTTCAAAAGTGTTATTTAAATGTTGATTCATTCACTTTCATTCTACAATATAGAAGTTTGCTAGCACCACATGTCGAATGTGTGAGTTTGTTAGTGAAACGTGGATAATTCTCAAAACATAGAGAGTAAAACTCCATTATTTAGAGATATCATACTAAACTGTTTTTATGGAGGTGTTATATTGATAGAGAGTAGACCTGAGTTTGATAAAATCACATCCTTTGATGAATTTAATAAATACTATTGGTACCGTGATGAACTTTCACAGATATGCAAGTCATTAGGGCTTGAATATAGAGGTACAAAACAAGAACTCAATGATATTATTGAGCAGTACTTCAAGGGAAACTTGATTAAAAAATCATCAGTAAAAAGGAAAAAGAAACGAGTAGAAGTCGTTACCTTAGATACGCCCTTGCTTGAATGCGGGTTCTCCTTTAACGCACACTTTAGAGAATATTTCTCAACTTTAACAGGTGTTTCCCCTTTTAAATTTACTGCTGATATGGCCACTGCTTGGAGAAAAGTAAAAAGAGAAGATGATTTAAGTTTTACCATTCAAGATATGTTAAAAGTTTATTATGGAAATTCAGATTATGCCAAGTATGATCATTCGGTTTGTCAATGGAATCAATTTCTAAAGGATTTCTGTGCAGACGAAAATAGTGCCAACTACTCTAATAAATTAAAAGTAGCTTCTATTCTTTGGAAAGAAGTTAGAAATTCAAGTAATGAAAAAATTTATTCAAAAAAACTTTTGACTGAATATGCTGATAGAATAAAAGAGTATGGCGAGTAGGATATTATTTATTTGCTTAACAAACAATTTTAAAAAAGCCAATACAAAAAAAGTAAAACAAATAAGGTCTTTGATATAAGAATCAATTTAACTCTGATAAGATTTAAAGGTGATTATGAAAGTAAAATTCAAAGAAACGAATAAAGTATTTTTCAAAATAGTAGAAGTAGAGGGGGAAAAGTATATTCTAGATTTGACGACTGTTAGACCAAAATCCTATTTCTGGGGTTCTCTTCCCGATGAAATTACTGCAAAAATGCAAAAGTTAGATAAAAGAGATATGCGTTTTGAGAGTGTAGCTCCAACTATGAGTAAATCAATTGGGGTTGCAATTGGTACAGCAATAGGGGGTTCTGGCTATCGTCTAGTGACGAATTTTTTTAGAAACAATGGGATTAGTCATAACCTTCCTTTAAAGATAGGCTTATATGGCCTATTCATTTCCCTAGCTTATCTTGCTTTCTGGTTCATTGCCATAAGAGCTCGTCATAGCGTCCAAAAAAGACTTGAGAATAAAGTTTCAAACTATCAAATAACCTTTAAACCAGTTGGAAATAAACGTCAATTAAAACATTACAAACTTCTTCCTTTTATCCTTGTTCCGACTCTTGGATGTTTTGCATTCTATCTATATACTGTTAATGGAACAGAGGGAGCCTTACTTGTTGTTAATAGTATTCTATTGTTGGGATTTTTTACAGTGATTTTAGGCATGTCACCACTCCGAGAAGGTGTCGAAAAGCAAGAGATTATTTTTGATAGAATAGAGAAGTTATAAATTAAGCTAAAAGCCGTTTTATGATCCTCTTTTGCAGGTCACATTGGGCTATTTTATCAGAAAATTAGGGAACTGATTAGAGAGAATTCTGTTAGTCAATGACTCATTTAAGGTTCAGAACTGCTCTCGTAATGCCGCATTATAATTTAGAAAAGGAGTAAAATGAATTATCTAGAAATACGCAAGAAATATGGATTTTATAGAAAAGTTGCGATTGTTTTGGCTGTTCTTCTCAGCCTTTTTGTAGCTTGGATGGTGAAAGATAGGACTATTCAAACCCTTTGTATTTTTTTCATAAATGCACTCTTATTTCTTTTTATTGCACTAATCAGAAGAGGGTATGTAAGGAGTAGCACTAAGTTACTACATATGGACTTAGATTTACCATCTTGGAAGCAATACATTGAATTGAAGAAAGTTGCAAAAAGAGCTATTATAAAAATGGATGTGGCGCTAACATCTGTTGTCTATTCCTATATGATTGGTGATTTTGATGCTGCCATTAAGGAGGCTTTTGAAGCAATGACTAATCAAAAACTGAAGCCGAAATACAGGGATTTCTTTGAGAGTTACCTCATTCGCTCGAGTATTCTTGCGCATCCTGAGCTAACTAGGGACTAACTTGAACTTATGTTAAACAAAATGTCCATATCAGATCCAACTCTAGCTGAGAAAACAAAATGCGTGAGCAGTGCGCTCTACGATTTAACAATTACTCATCAAGCCAATGATTACTTTGAAGACTTGGAAAACGAATTTAAATATCAACAATTGGAAATCATTTACTATCAAGCTTTGAACTCTAAATTAAAAGGAGATATGACCAGGGCAAATGAGTTGTTTAGAAAACTCGCTCAAGAAGATGAACAGCTCTATATCGTACGGAAGTCTAAAGGATTTTTAAATAGTGAATCTATTAATTAGCGATGAATAAGTACAGAAAAGGATAAAAAGGATTAAGTGTGAAATCAAATAAATTATTGCTAATAAACGGAGTTATTTCTTTAATTGGAGCTTTAACGATTACTTACCTTTCTTCTAAAATGTGGACATTTGAAATCATTTACTGGGTGATACCTAAGCTTGTTAGACTTTCTAGTTGGGATGGAATCTACTTTTCAACTTGTTTAATATTGCTGTTTTTTGGTTTTGTAGCATTCCTTCTTTATGATGAGGAATCAAAAGTCAATAAGAAGACATATCAGTTTCTTTTGATTGCATCGATTATTGGTTTTACTCCGATATTAGCTGGATTTTCCAGTGTGTTCGCATTTGTTTCAGCCATTTTATACTTAATGGATTATATAAAATTGTCGAAAAAGTAAAGTAGTGGATTGTTAACAATAAGTATTTATTCTTGTTTAAGTTGAGGTTAGTGCTTGATACATTAACGTCTCTATTCTAGTTAGTGGATTCGATTTTTCAAGCATTTGGATGGCGTTTCCATAACTCAAGTGATATAATTAGTTACTAGAATTTTTGTAACTATTAAAGGAGTATTATCAATGAAAAAAGCAATGTTAATTATCAACCCTACCTCTGGTGGGGAAAAGGCTTTGGATTATAAGGTCAAGCTGGAAAATAAAGTAAAAGATTATTTTGAGCATGTGGAAACCAAAATTACCGAAAAGGCGCTGGATGCAACACACTTTGCTGAGGAAGCTTCTCGTGAGCAGTACGATGCAGTGGTTGTTTTCGGTGGAGACGGGACTGTCAATGAAGTCATTTCGGGTATTGCTGAGAGAGACTACACTCCGAAGTTAGGGATTATCCCTGGCGGTACAGGCAACCTCATTACGAAACTGTTGGAAATCAATCAAGACATCGATGGCGCGATTGATGAACTCGATTTTAATTTAACCAATAAGATTGATATTGGTAAAGCAAATGACAACTATTTTGGTTATATCTTTAGTATTGGTTCTCTGCCTGAGGCGATTCACAATGTGGAAATCGAGGACAAGACAAAATTCGGTATTTTAGCCTATGCTGTAAATACCATGAAGTCTGTCATGACGGATCAGGTCTTTAACATTAAGGTTGAGACAGAAAATGGAAATTATGATGGTGAAGCGAGTCATGTTTTGGTTCTCTTGACAAATTACTTCGCTGATAAGAAAATCTTTGAAGAAAATAAAGATGGCTACGCCAATATTTTGATTCTAAAAGATGCTTCTCTATTCTCTAAATTATCTGTCATTCCTGATTTACTAAAAGGGGATGTTGTTGGCAATGATAATATTGAATATATCAGAGCGCGCAATATTAAGATCTCTTCAGATAGTGAGTTGGAGTCAGATGTTGATGGCGATAAGTCGGATAACCTACCTGTAGAGATTAAGGTACTGGGCCAGCATATTGAAGTCTTTTCACAACCGAAAGAGTAGAAAGTAGAAGTTAGTTTGTCTTTCACTGTTAAAACTGGTTTCATATCAAAGATTGGAGGAGGAATGAATTCTCTATTTGATGAATTTCGAACAATTTGTTCTCATTTAAACCAAGTCGGAATCACTCCGACGCTCATGGGGTCTTTGGGTTTTGAATACCGTTCAAATGAAGAATGGGAGCCGTCTGACATTGACATTCATGTCTCTGGAGATGCTAGAGGCTGGGAAGCGCCTGATCATCTCAGGATTTATGACTGGGACAAGATAATGAAAGTGATGAACCACTTAGGCTATACCTTGGTAGATATTCATGAGCATGAATTCCAAAAGGATAGAGTGAGCGTTGAATTTGGGAGTATCGATTCCTTACCTGATTTTGCAGGAGTTTCGGAATCAGATATAGAGTTGATTCATCTCGAAAACATCACTTTTCGAGTTCCAAGTTTGGAACAGTTTTTAAGTATTTATAAGGCTTCTTCCCAAGATTCCTATCGAAATGAGAACAATAGCAATAAGGATTTTAAAAAGATAGAGTGGCTGGAAAGACATTTGTAAATCATTAATCAGAAAGTAGTAGGTATTTAATACTTACTGCTTTTTATTTTGTAAAACAATCCACTCAAAACTATGGACAAGGCTTGAAAATAAAATTTTAAAGTAGTATACTAGAATCACAATTGTGAAAACGTTTGCGTCGCAAATGAACTCAAGTTAATTAGGAGACAAAACAGTGGAATTAACAGCCATTTACCATAGATCAGAGTCGGAGTATGCTTATCTCTATAAAGACAAGATAATGCACATTCGTATCCGGACTAAGAAAGATGATATTGAAAGCATCCATTTGCATTATGGAGATACTTTTATCTTTTTAGAGGACCATTATGAAGCAAGTAAGGCGATGATCAAAGTAACTTCTGATGCCTTATTTGATTACTGGCAAGCAGAAGTTTCAGTGGGCTATGCTCGACTACAGTATCTTTTTGAACTCAAAGATAAGCTAGGTCAGAGTATTTTGTATGGCGATAAGGGATGTGTTGCAAACACGCTAGAAAACCTTCATTATGAAGGAAATGGATTTAAAATTCCTTATATTCATGAGATTGATGCTTGTCATGTTCCTGACTGGGTAGCAAAGACGGTATGGTATCAGATTTTCCCAGAACGTTTTGCTAATGGGAACCCTGAGATTTCTTCAGAAGGGGCTCTGGCTTGGGATTCCTCTATCAAGCCAAAAACGAGTGATTTCTTTGGTGGTGATTTACAAGGCATTATTGATCATCTAGATTACTTGCAAGACTTAGGGATTACAGGTCTTTATCTCTGTCCGATTTTTGAATCCCCAAGCAATCACAAGTATAATACGACGGATTATTTCGAAATCGACCGTCATTTTGGAGATAAGAAAACTTTTCGTAAACTGGTGGAGGAGGCCCATCAGAGAGGGATGAAAATCATGCTGGACGCTGTTTTCAATCATATCGGGGATCAGTCTCCGCAGTGGCAGGATGTTCTCAAACATGGTGAAGATTCCGTTTACAAAGATTGGTTCCATGTTCAAGAATTCCCCGTGACCAAGGATAAGCTGGGAAACCCAAGAAAGCTCCCTTATCATACCTTTGCCTTTGCCAGCTATATGCCTAAGCTCAATACGGCCAATCCTCAAGTGAGGGACTATTTGTTGAGCGTTGCGATCTACTGGATTGAAGAGTTTGATATTGATGCTTGGCGCTTGGATGTGGCTAATGAAGTGGACCACCAATTTTGGCGAGATTTCCGGAAAGCTGTCTTGGCTAAAAAGCCTGACCTTTATATTCTTGGAGAGGTCTGGCACACTTCCCAGCCCTGGCTAAATGGCGATGAATTCCACGCAGTCATGAATTATCCTCTCTCCGACAGTATCAAGGATTATTTCTTGCGAGGGGTTAAGAAGTCACCTCAATTTATCAATGAAATCAATAGCCAATCTATGTACTATAGACAACAGATTTCGGAAGTGATGTTCAATCTTTTGGATTCGCATGATACGGAGCGCATTTTGACTACTGCCAAGGAAGATGTTCAACTCGTTAAGTCTGCCCTTGCTTGCCTCTTTCTACAAAGGGGGACACCGTGTTTCTACTATGGAACTGAGTTGGAGTTAGGTGGAGGGCCAGACCCAGATTGTCGTCGTGTCATGCCTTGGGACCGTGTTTCCGACAGCAATGAGATGTTGAATTTTATGAAGAAGTTGATTCAGCTTCGTAAGAGTGTCTCAGATATAATCCAGAACGGGACCTATAGACTGAAAGAAATCAAGCCAGATGTGGTATCTCTGGCATGGGATTATGATGGACAAAAACTCCAAGCTGTTTTTAACCAATCATCTGAAAATTATCTTGTAGATAGTGATGCTGTAGCTCTAGCAAGTCATTGCCAAGTATTGGAGCAGCAACTGGTGATATTGCCTAAAGGCTTTGTGATTTTTTACTAGGGAGAAATTAAAAGTGAAAAGAAAATTCTAGTATAGAAAGCATTTTACAAACAGACTATTTGGTGTCTTGCTACAACTGATATATAATTTAACTTAGAGAGAATAGGAGGATTAATCAGATGGAATTAAAAGATTTTACAGAAAAAGAACAGGAAATGATTAAGAAAGGACTGACTACGTCTAAGATTGGTGACAAGGAAACTGCTGAGAAAATTCTTGCGCTTGTCCCACAAGACTTGATTAAGCGCATCCCTTTTTTTGTCAGAAAACATGCTACAACACGTACTATTAAACGTATTTCAATTGAACATCCTGAACTCTACGCTGCAGCCCAAACAAGTGGTGAAATCCCAGAAAAAGAACGTGAAGAATTGCGTCAGATTATCACGACTATCTTTGAACAAAAGATGAATAAGCATAGTATTAATTAGAGAATGAAAATATATTTTATTGGCGGTTTGGGAAGTAATGTCTGTCATAGCAAGGATTTTCTTCAAGAGCTAGACTCGATTGCTTGTTTTATAAATCCATATGAAAAGTATTTTAGAGATGAAATAGAGTTGAAATCATGGTTTAAAAAGGAGATAGTTGGGGAAGAATCTATCTGTCTGATAGGCCATTCTCTCGGAGGAGATTTGGCTCGTTATTTCGCATCGGAATTTCAAGAAGTGAAAAACCTGATTCTTTTGGATGGTGGCTATTTAGATTTAGATAAGATTTTACCTTTAGATACAGAGTTAGAGGAAACCAAAAACTATATCAAGTCTCAAAACCTTTCTGACATAGATATTCTTATTTCTAAAGAAAAATCTGAAGCAAAGCATTGGTCAAAAAATATGGAAGAAGCTGTAAGACATTCCTATTATTGGAATGTGCAGTATAATAGATATGAGTTAGCTATAAATTATGAAAATATAGAAACGTTACTACAGCTACGGAGAAAAATACAAGCGTTTAAGAGAAAAGTGGGAAATACCTTGTTTATTAGTCCTCGATATCCTAATGAAGTAGCATGGAGAGAAGAGGCTCTAAAAGAATTGCCAGACTATTTTGATACTATTTTTCTAGATAACTTTGGTCATGAGCTTTATACTCAAGCACCTAAAGAAATTGCTTCTTTGATTAATGAGTGGCTCTCTTATTCTTAGCGAACGATTGATTGAACTATGATAATTAATATAAGATTACAGTCTACTCAGATTCAATAAAAATCGTACACCTGATGATTTGTCTGGTGAAGGAAATATTCCTCAGTATAGTCAGACGGAATAGATAGAAATAGGTTATAGAATTTGTAACCATAATAGATTTTAAACTTTAATATGGAGGATTAAAGAGATGGGAAAAATTGAATGGGAAAATGCCAAGACGCGTTTAGATGCCTTGCTTGTCATTGATGAGTATCGAACAGATCCAAATAAGACCTGGCTTCGATTGATCGTTAAGACTGAGGAAAGCTACGGAATCCGTTACCTTATCGACAACGGTTCTGGTGATTCTCTAGATGTGATTTTGACTGATAAAATGATCCTTATAAAGGGCTTTGATCATGAAAGCAGTTTGAGTCAATTTGCTGCTGACGAGTGGAATCAAGACATCATAGACGGATTTTATAGAGGACTAGATGAAAAGTATCAAAACCTTTACTCAGAAGAGCAAAAAGATGAAACAACCTTCTTTATCTGGTATGACGGTCAAGAGCATCAAAATACTTACCAAGAGCAGGACGGTGGCGAATGGTTGTTATCCTATTTCTTTGACAGTTTTGAGAAATTTCATGAGTTTGTGACGGATTACTATTCAATTACCGTAGATGAGGACTTACTTAGAAAACTTTACAATCAAGGACAGCTTTCAGAAGTAGAATTGGAGCAGTTGATTCATACTTCCTAGATGGAAATGTGTATAAAATCTGATGAAAAGAATTGATTTTCAATATCAAGTCATACTTTAAGATTATTAAAATATCTAATGGTTGTAGTTTCTTTTTTCTTATATCTTTGACATTTTAAAGCGATTTCTTTTTATTGATGAATAATATTTTACGAACAAAAAAACGAAAATCTTTAAAAAAGTTTCATAAAAACACTTTACAAGCTCTTGTAAACATGATATAGTTATAAGGCTTAGAAAATGAGATGATGTTTTCTAGCAAATATAAACCCGAGTAAAAAATGCCTACGGACAGGCAGGGTTGAATGCCGAAGCGTGGTTGAAAAGCCACATTATTGATAGGGTTAAAAGCCTACTTTTATAAGTTGATGTTAGGACACTTGTCCTAATTCATAAATTTTAGTGTGGTGAAAGCACACGTCATCTTGTGAAACGATCAATAAAGTACGTAATATTTGCTACTAGAGAGTTAGGAAACATCGGGAACAGACATACTCAACAGAAACCAAAATAAACACGTCAGAAGATTGCAGAGCAGGTGAAAACCTGCTCTTTTTTCATAAGTCAACCTTTAGTCGCCTTTATCTTCTTGAGGTGCTAAAAATACGGTAAAGGAGTATGTCTTGAAGAAGTTAGATCAAAACCAAGCCCCAATTTACGAGGCCTTGGTCAAACTACGCAAGAAAAGGATTGTTCCCTTTGATGTGCCAGGTCACAAGCGTGGGCGAGGAAATCCAGAACTTGTCGAACTGTTAGGAGAAAAATGTGTTGGCATTGATGTCAATTCTATGAAACCCTTGGATAATCTCGGCCATCCTATTTCGATTATTCGAGATGCAGAGGAGCTAGCAGCGGATGCTTTTGGTGCAGCGCATGCCTTTCTGATGATTGGGGGAACAACTTCATCTGTTCAAACCATGATTCTTTCCACCTGCAAGGCGGGAGATAAGATTATTCTGCCTCGTAATGTCCACAAATCTGCTATCAATGCGCTGGTTCTATGTGGTGCCATACCCATCTATATCGAGATGAGTGTGGATCCTAAAATTGGCATCGCTTTAGGTCTTGAAAATGAACGGGTGGCCCAGGCTATTAAGGAACATCCAGATGCTAAAGCTATCCTAATCAACAATCCTACCTACTATGGAATTTGTTCAGACCTCAAGGGTTTAACGGAAATGGCTCATGAAGCTGGCATGCTGGTTTTAGTGGATGAAGCTCATGGTGCGCATTTGCATTTTACAGATAAACTTCCAATTTCTGCTATGGATGCAGGTGCTGATATGGCGGCGGTCTCTATGCATAAGTCTGGCGGAAGTTTAACCCAAAGCTCCATTTTACTTATCGGGAATCAGATGAACCCTGAGTACGTACGTCAGATTATTAATCTGACACAGTCGACATCAGCATCCTACTTGCTAATGGCTAGTCTTGATGTTTCTCGTAGAAACCTAGCCCTTCGTGGGAAAGAGTCCTTTGAGAAAGTTATTGAGTTATCTGAGTACGCTCGTCGTGAAATCAATGCCATCGGTGGCTACTATGCCTACTCAAAAGAGTTAATAGACGGTGTCTCAGTTTGTGATTTTGACGTGACTAAGTTGTCGGTCTACACTCAAGGGATTGGTTTAACAGGGATTGAAGTTTATGATCTCTTACGGGATGAATATGATATTCAGATTGAGTTTGGTGATATCGGTAATATCTTAGCTTATATTTCGATTGGTGACCGTATCCAAGACATCGAGCGTTTGGTTGGTGCTTTGGCTGATATCAAGAGACTCTACTCAAGAGATGGAAAAGATTTGATTGCTGGAGAATATATCCAGCCCGAGTTAGTTCTATCTCCGCAAGAAGCCTTCTATTCAGAAAGAAAAAGTTTGACCTTAGACGAATCAGTTGGACAAGTCTGCGGAGAATTTGTCATGTGCTATCCTCCAGGGATTCCTATCTTGGCTCCTGGTGAACGTATTACACGAGAAATTGTAGACTATATCCAATTTGCAAAGGAACGTGGTTGCTCCCTCCAAGGGACGGAAGATCCAGAGGTCAATCACATCAACGTCATTAAGAGAAAGGAGAACTAGATGGATTTATGGTTTTCTGAAGTTCATACTCCAGATGTGAAATTGTCCTTGAGAACTGCCAAGCAACTCTATGCTGGAAAAAGTGAATGGCAGGATATCGAAGTCTTGGATACGCCGGCTTTTGGGAAAATACTGATTTTAAATGGGCATGTCTTGTTCTCGGATGCGGATGATTTTGTCTACAATGAAATGACGGTCCATGTTCCCATGGCTGTCCATCCCAATCCAAAGAAAGTATTGGTTATTGGGGGTGGTGACGGTGGTGTTGCCCAAGTATTAACCCTCTATCCTGAACTGGAGCAAATCGATATTGTAGAACCAGATGAAATGTTGGTAGAGGTTTGTCGTGAGTATTTTCCAGACTTTGCTGCGGGGCTAGATGATCCTCGTGTTACCATTTACTACCAAAATGGGCTACGCTTTTTACGAAACTGTGAAGATGACTACGATATCATCATCAACGATGCGACAGATCCATTTGGACATACGGAAGGGCTCTTTACCAAGGAATTTTACGGTAACAGTTACAGAGCTCTCAAAGAAGATGGCATCATGATCTATCAGCATGGGAGTCCCTTCTTTGACGAGGATGAGTCAGCTTGCCGAAGCATGCACCGCAAGGTCAATCAAGCCTTTCCAATCAGCCGGGTCTATCAGGCGCATATCCCAACCAGTCCAGCTGGCTATTGGTTGTTTGGATTTGCATCGAAAAAATACCACCCTATCAAAGATTTTGACAAGGAAGGCTGGAAAAAACGCCAGCTTTTCACGGAATACTATACTGCAAACTTACATGTGGGGGCCTTTATGTTGCCCAAGTATGTTGAGGACATTTTAGAAGAAGAGGAAGGAAAAAAATGAGTCGTTTATTAGTTATTGGATGTGGAGGCGTTGCCCAAGTTGCTATTTCAAAGATTTGCCAAGATAGCGAAACCTTTACAGAGATTATGATTGCTAGCCGTACCAAGTCAAAATGTGATGACTTGAAAGCTAAACTAGAAGGCAAAACAAGTACTAAGATTGAGACAGCTGCTCTTGATGCAGACAAGGTAGAAGAAGTGGTTGCCTTGATTGAAAGCTACAAGCCAGAAGCCGTTTTGAACGTAGCTTTACCATACCAAGACTTGACCATTATGGATGCTTGTTTAGCGACTGGAGTTCACTATATCGACACAGCTAACTACGAGGCAGAGGATACAGAAGATCCTGAGTGGCGTGCCATCTACGAAAAACGCTGCAAGGAACTTGGTTTTACAGCCTACTTTGACTACTCATGGCAGTGGGCTTATCAGGAAAAATTCAAAGAAGCAGGCTTGACTGCTCTGCTTGGATCAGGCTTTGACCCAGGTGTAACCAGCGTTTTTTCAGCTTACGCCCTTAAACATTATTTTGATGAAATCCACTATATCGATATTTTAGACTGTAATGGTGGTGACCACGGTTATCCATTTGCAACAAACTTTAACCCAGAAATCAATCTCCGCGAGGTTTCTGCGCCAGGATCTTACTGGGAAGATGGAAAATGGGTCGAAGTCGAAGCGATGTCAATCAAGCGAGAGTATGATTTCCCTCAAGTTGGTCAAAAAGACATGTATCTCCTTCACCATGAAGAAATCGAATCACTTGCCAAAAACATTCCAGATGTTAAACGCATTCGTTTCTTTATGACCTTTGGGCAATCTTATCTAACGCACATGAAATGCTTGGAAAATGTCGGACTCCTTCGTACGGATACCATTAACTTTAACGGTCAAGAAATTGTGCCAATCCAATTTTTGAAAGCCTTGCTTCCAGATCCAGCCAGCCTTGGCCCACGAACAGTTGGTAAAACCAATATCGGCTGTATCTTTACAGGTGTCAAAGACGGTGTTGAAAAGACCATCTATATCTACAATGTTTGCGACCATCAGGAATGTTACGCAGAAGTTGGTTCACAAGCCATTTCTTACACGACTGGTGTTCCAGCCATGATTGGGACAAAATTAGTGATGAATGGTACTTGGAAACAACCTGGGGTTTATAATCTTGAAGAATTGGATCCAGATCCATTTATGGAAGCTTTGAATGAGTATGGCTTGCCTTGGGTTGTGGTTGAAAATCCGCAAATGGTGGACTAATGAAGTTAGAACAAGTACCAACACCAGCCTACGTCATTGACTTAGCCAAACTAGAGGAAAATTGCCGGATTTTACAGCAAGTTCAGGAAGAAGCGGGCTGCAAGGTTTTACTGGCCCAGAAGGCTTATTCTCTCTACAAAACCTACCCCATGATTAGCCAGTATCTATCTGGTACAACGGCTAGTGGACTCTATGAAGCTAAGTTAGCTAGAGAAGAGTTTCCGGGGGAAGTCCATGTATTTGCACCTGCTTTCAAGGATGCAGACTTGGAGGAATTGCTGGAGATAACGGACCATATCGTCTTCAACTCGGAGAGACAGTTGCGTAAACATGGTGCTCGTTGCCGAGAGGCTGGTATCAGTGTCGGTTTGCGCCTCAACCCTCAGTGTTCAACTCAAGGAGATCACGCGCTCTATGACCCTTGTGCTCCGGGATCTCGGTTTGGAGTGACTTCAGACAAGATACCGAGTGATTTGCTGGACTTAGTGGATGGGCTTCATTTTCATACCCTTTGTGAGCAGGGGGCAGATGATTTAGAGACAACTTTGAAAGCAGTAGAAGCTCAGTTTGGTTCATACTTACATGAGGTCAAATGGCTCAATATGGGTGGCGGCCACCACATAACGAGAGAAGACTATGATGTGGATTTGCTGATTTCTGAAATCAAGCGTATCCGAGAAACTTACAATCTTGAAGTCTATATCGAGCCGGGTGAAGCTATTGCGCTCAATGCGGGTTATCTAGCAACTGAAGTATTGGATATTGTAGAAAACGGTATGGATATTTTGGTTTTAGATGCCTCTGCGACCTGCCATATGCCTGATGTACTTGAGATGCCTTATCGTCCACCTTTGAGAAATGGCTTTGATGCAATGGAAAAAGCCCATACTTATAGGCTTTCTTCTAATACCTGTCTGACGGGCGATGTGATTGGAGATTATAGCTTTGAAAATCCAGTCCAAATCGGTGATAGACTTTATTTCGAAGACATGGCTATTTACTCTTTTGTCAAAAATAATACCTTTAACGGTATTGGTTTGCCAAGTCTCTATCTCATGGACGAGCAAGGTGACTGCAGCTTGGTCAAAGCCTTCAGCTATCAAGACTTTAAAGGGAGATTATCATGATGGACAGTCCAAAGAAATTAGGCTACCGTATGCCAGCAGAGTATGAACCACACCATGGCACCCTCATGATATGGCCGACTCGACCAGGTTCATGGCCCTTCCAAGGAAAGGCTGCCAAAAGAGCATTTAGCCAGATTATCAAGACCATAGCCCAAGGCGAAAGAGTCTATCTTTTGGTGGAGCAGGACCATCTATCTGAAGCCCAATCCTATCTTGGAGAAAAGGTTGTTTATTTAGATATTCCTACTAATGATGCCTGGGCGCGTGATACGGGGCCGACTATTCTCATCAATGATAAAAAAGAAAAGTTGGCAGTCGATTGGTCTTTTAATGCCTGGGGTGGTGCTGTCGATGGTCTTTATCAAGATTATGAAGAGGATGACCAAGTAGCCAGTCGTTTTGCAGAAGTTTTAGAGATACCTGTTTATGATGCCAAACCTTTTGTACTGGAAGGCGGCGCGATCCATAGCGATGGTCAAGGAACCATTCTTGTGACTGAAAGTTGTCTTCTAAGTCCTGGACGCAATCCCCACCTGTCTAAAGAGGAAATCGAAAACACCTTATTGGAGAGCCTTGGCGCTGAAAAAGTTATTTGGCTACCTTATGGTATTTATCAGGACGAAACCAATGAACACGTTGACAATGTTGCAGCCTTCGTTGGTCCTGCAGAACTTGTCTTGGCTTGGACAGATGATCAAAACGATCCTCAGTATGCCATGTCTGCAGCTGACCTTGCCCTTTTAGAGAAGGAAACGGATGCAAAAGGTCGTCCCTTCACTATTCATAAACTGCCAATCCCAGCGCTTCATCAAGTTGTAACCGAAAAGGATTTGCCGGGCTATAGTTATGAAGAAGGGGAAGAAGAGCGTTATGCAGGTGAGCGTCTGGCAGCTTCCTATGTCAATTTCTATATTGCTAACAAGTCTGTCTTGGTTCCCCAGTTTGAGGATGTAAACGACCAAGTGGCCCTAGATATCCTCAGCAAGTGTTTTCCAGACCGTAAGGTCGTAGGAATACCAGCAAGAGATATTCTATTAGGTGGTGGCAATATCCACTGTATCACTCAACAAATCCCAGAATAGGAGAAAAAGATGAGAAATGTAAAAGTTGCAGCGATCCAGATGCAATGCGCTAAGGATGTGGCAACAAATATCCAAACAGCGGAACGTTTAGTTCGACAAGCTGCAGACCAAGGCGCACAAATCATCCTCTTGCCAGAGCTGTTTGAACGTCCGTATTTTTGCCAGGAACGTCAGTATGACTACTACCAGTATGCCCAGTCGGTGACAGAAAATACAGCCATTCAGCATTTTAAAGTGATTGCTAAGGAACTACAGGTTGTTCTACCCATTAGTTTCTACGAAAAAGATGGAAATGTCTTGTATAACTCAATCGCCGTCATTGATGCAGATGGAGAGGTGCTGGGCGTTTATCGGAAGACCCACATACCAGATGATCATTATTATCAAGAAAAGTTCTATTTCACGCCTGGCAACACTGGTTTCAAGGTCTGGGATACTCGCTACGCTAAAATTGGGATCGGTATCTGTTGGGATCAATGGTTCCCTGAAACAGCGCGCTGTCTTGCATTGAATGGGGCAGAATTGCTCTTTTATCCTACAGCTATAGGTTCAGAGCCTATCTTAGATACGGATAGTTGTGGTCACTGGCAACGTACCATGCAAGGGCACGCAGCAGCAAATATTGTCCCAGTTATTGCAGCCAATCGCTATGGCTTGGAAGAAGTCACTCCTAGTGAGGAAAATGGTGGACAGAGTTCCAGTCTTGACTTCTACGGTTCCTCCTTTATGACGGATGAAACAGGAGCTATTCTAGAGAGAGCTGAAAGACAAGGTGAAGCTGTTCTATTAGCCTCTTATGATCTTGATAAGGGAGCAAGTGAACGCCTCAACTGGGGACTATTTCGTGATAGAAGACCAGAAATGTACCAACGAATTACAGACTAGAAGGTAACTTTCATAATAAATTTTTGATATTCACGCCTGTCTTACAAAAATGTAAGATAGGCTTTTTAAATGTAAGATGGGTGTACGATTATACGTGGAAATGTATGCTATACTCTATGTAGATCAAAAAGAAAGAGGTTTATTATGAAAAAATGGAATGCAACGCAGTTGAAGTATCTGATGGCGGCAGTAATGGTTCTAGACCATATCCCTCATATCACCGGAATCGTTTCTCCACTGTGGGAAGGTATCTTTCACGCCTTGACCCGTTGTGTGGGAGTTTGGTTTGCCTATATGGCTATGGAAGGATTTATCTATACTCGAAATTTGAAAAACTACCTCATCCGCCTTTGGTCTTGGGCGCTTATCATGTTTGCTGGAAATAGCCTACTCAATGCCCTATTTGCATCCAAAGGGGTAATGGTCAATAATAATATTTTCTTTACTTTGGCCATTGGTGTCACCATGCTTTGGATTGGTTTTCCTCGAAAAGAGTTGGATCAAAAAGAGAAGTTGTGGCGTCGGATTGGGGTTGCTGGTACCTTGATTTTCGGTTGTCTTTTTACTGAGGGTGGTATCACCATGCTACCATTTCTCTTGATTAGTTACTCTTGTCGAAATCGTAAGGGATTGCGAAATCTCCTCTATGCCTTTCTGTGGGCCTTCTTGTTAGTGACTTCCATACAAATATACGACACATGGTACCAAACACTGGAAATGATGCTTTTCAATTCTGACTGGCTCTTTATCACCGTATTTCCTTTTATGGCCTTGTATAATGGACAGCGAGGAAAAGAAACTAGTTGGAGTAAATATTTCTTTTATATTTTCTACCCAGCTCATCTATGGATTATAACTTTGATTGCTTATTTGCTTAAGTAGATTCAATATTCATTAGCTCCTTCTTGCTTAAAATGTGAGAGGAGCTTTTCTGTATCTGGAATTCCCAACAAAACATGTTATAATAGTTTTAGAAAGGACGAGGTTTATGGCGAACATACTTGTAGTTGAAGATAATAATGAAATCCAGGAAATCTTAAGAACCCTTCTTGCAGAGGAACACGAGGTGATTCAAGCATTTTCTGGGACAGAAGGTATCATGCAATTTGACAAAGGTGGCATCGATCTCGTCTTGCTAGATATCATGCTCCCTGGGAAAAATGGCGACCAAGTCTTGCAAGCTATTCGACAAACGAGTCAGACTCCGGTCATTATGCTCACTGCTTTGAGTGATAAAAAGCTCATCAGCCAATATCTCCTAGATGGTGCCAATGATTATGTGGTAAAACCTTTTGATTTGGACGAAGTCTTTGCCAGAGTCACTGTGCAATTACGCCAAAGTGGTGAACATCAGTCAGGAGATCGAAGAGAA
Source organism: Streptococcus oralis (assembly GCA_905372585.1). GTDB lineage: Bacteria > Bacillota > Bacilli > Lactobacillales > Streptococcaceae > Streptococcus > Streptococcus oralis_CJ. The sequence goes on along the minus strand of CAJPPL010000015.1, from coordinate 28,738 downwards.
ATTGATAACCTCGTACAAAACTTTAAAAATATCCAGTTCGATGCGGATAGTTTTGAAATAAGTAACGCAACTGAAACAATTCGCCTTGCAAAGAAAGAGTGCCAGATTCTCCAAATGTTGCTCCAGTATCCTAAAAAGATCTTCACCAAGGAAGAACTCTATGAATTGATTTGGGAAGAAAGTTACCTGCCATGAGACAATACGCTCAACACCCATCTAAGCAATCTCCGTAAGAAACTACATCAACTGGATCCAAATCACGAGTACATCGAAACCATTTGGGGAGTTGGTGTTCGATTAAAAGGAGACAAGTAATGATTTACATTTTGATATCAATATTGCTCCTCATTAACATCATTTTGGCGATTTCTTTGATTCGCTATTATATAGCAATTAGAGATTTAAGCAGACAAATCGAAGAAAAGATTCGCTCTGGTAGCATGAAGAGAATCGGGGTAAATTTCTTTTCAAAGACTATTTTGCGACTACATAACCAAATTGAGAATCTATTTCAAGTAGTGGAGCAAAACGAGCTAATCATGAAGCGTGAAAAACGCACCCTAGATATGGCAATCAGTAACATCGCTCATGATATTCGGACACCTTTGACAATCGCTTCAGGATATACTCAGCAACTAATAAAACACCCCGATAATAGTTCAGAAACATTAAATAAAATAGCTCATCATCAGGATTTGGTTTCCAAACGTTTGGAGGCTCTCCTCGAATACCGTCATTTGATGGAAGGAGCAGTCAAACCGAAACTGGAAGAACTTGATTTATCAACTTTTATAACGAAAAAGACTTTAGCTTATTACGACGTTTTTCAATCTTCACAGATTGTTCTTGATTTTAATGTTGAACCAGGATTGAAAACGACGACTGATGAGGACTTGCTTGATCGAATTATACAAAATCTCCTTGGAAATGTTCTCAAGCACGGCAAGGAGAAGGCTCGACTTTCTTTGAAAAAGGAAGAAAATAGGCTTGTTTTAGAAATCGATAATCTTGTCAAAAAACCTATCAAGAATATAGACAATCTCAGCAATCGTTTTTATTCTGAAAATATGTCAGATACTGAAGAATCCTCTGGTTTAGGTCTCTATATTACTGAGGAATTAGTTCATCTTCTTGGAGCGGAAATGAAGCTAGCCACTGATGGAGAATGGTTTTCAGTCTTTATTTATCTTTAACAGAAGAAACCTCCTCTATATCCTAGAGGAGGTCTTTTTTATAAGCTTTTCTTTTTGAAAATAATCAGTCCACTGAAAGAGAAGAAAAGTATGACTGTTACGCAAACCGTGATGGTATAGAGAATAGCTTGACTATTAGTAGTCATAGCATAGGCAAAATCTAGAATTAAATATCGTAGAATTTCAATGTCTGGGAAAACAAGAATTGGAATAGAAACGACAATAGAGCTAATCAGATAACCAATAAATACGGCAAGATAAGAATGAGTTAGGTAGAGAATAAAGGAAACAATCGAAAGCCAAGCTAGAAGGCAGAGAAATTGAAGGGAAATCGTCAAGAGGAGATTAGTAACAAAACCATCAGGTATCGTACCAAGTCCATTTAGTAGAGTCGCGGGAATAAAGGCAATCACAAGACTGGTGATGAGTTGTAAGAGAGCGATACTTGCTAGTACAAAGAATTTAGCAAGGAAAAATTCTGTACGAGAAACGCCAACTGTCAAACTATTTTTATAAAGCTTGCCGATTAAATCGACCCCAAGAACTAAACACACTAGAATAATACAGAGGAAAACGAGGTTTGAGCCGTTATTTGACGAGTTGATTAGAGCTTCTATCCCATTCCAACCATGGGTAGGAAGCTCAGGTGGTGCTGCCTGAACTGACATTAGATGCCCTGTAGCGCCAATAGTAGCACCCAGTAACATAAGTACAAAGAGAATGAATTCTGTAATCCAGAATCCTTTGGAGCGGAAAAGACGGTAAAAATCTGCTTGAATGGTGTGTATCATGATTTTTCTCCTATTCTACCAATTGTGTGAAGTATTCTTCTAGGTTTTGACGGGCAAAGTAAATCTCATCAATAGCAACATCGGCCAAAGTTAGTTGCTTAAGAATCTGTTTGACATCTTGTTCATTACCAAAGATATGGATTTCATTTTCAGGATTGACAACCTTAAATTGGAGTTGGATTTGTTCTTTCAATACCTGACAAGCTCTTTCTTTATCGCTTGTTTTAAGCACAATATAATCCTCACTCAGTGTTTCAAATTCAGCTTTACTGATTTCACGGATAATCTTACCTTGATCCAGAATACCAAAGCGATTAGCTAAGAGATAGAGTTCTGACAAGATATGGCTAGAGATGAGGATAGTTATTCCTTTTTCTTGATTGAGCCGCTGGATCATGAGGCGAAATTCTTTGATTCCAATTGGATCAAGTCCGTTAATAGGCTCATCTAAGATAAGGAAGTCTGGTTTGGATAGAAGGGCAATGGCGATACCAAGTCTTTGTTTCATTCCTAGCGAGAAATCACGGAAGACTTTTTTACCTGTATCTGACAAACCTACATAATCCAGTGTTTCTTGAATGACTTTATCAGCATTTGGAATATGGCGAACCATACAATAATATTTCAGATTTTGATAGGCTGTTAGATGATTATGGGCTACAGGTGATTCGATAACTGAACCTACTCGAGATAGAGCCTTGGTCCACTCATTTTCCGATTGACTAGAAAAGAGGGAAATAGTTCCTTTATCCGCAAACAATAATTGTGTAATGATTTTAATAAGAGTAGTTTTTCCCGCTCCATTTTTTCCGATTAGTCCATAAATATCTCCCTCTTTTATGGTTAGACTAAGATCTTGAAGAATAGCTTGTTGGCCGAATTGTTTGGTCAGTCCATGAATTTCGAGTACTGTTTTCATGATTTTCTCCTTTTGATTTATTTTTCTAACTTTAGTATAAGCTATAGAAATCAAAGAAAGCTCAAGTAATTCTAAAGAGTTTCTAAAGTTTTGTGATTCGTAAAAGAAACAAAACCCAGTTGACATGAACTGGGCTTTTTTACTATAAGATATACTTCTCAATGGCGCGTGCAACGCCTTCTTCTTCATTGCTGGCTGTAACGTCATTGGCTAAGGATTTGACATGGTCGCTGGCATTTCCCATAGCAATGCCCAGTCCTGCAAACTGAAGCATTTCGATATCGTTATTGGCATCGCCCATGGCCATAATTTCTGAGGGCTCGATCTTCAAAATCGCTGCTAGTCGAGAAAGAGCAGTAGCCTTTGTCGTTCCAAGTGGCATGGCTTCATAAATGACAGGCTGCGAACGAACGCCGCTAAATCGTTGGCAGAGTTCCTCAGCAAACCGTTGCTCAAAATCATCTGTTTGCTCTTTGGTGCCTAAAAACATACCCTGAAACATACGGTACTTACCACTGGTGGCTTCCTCAAGGGAGATTTCAGTCAGGTCTGAAAAGACGAGCTTGGCATCATTTTGAACGATTTGATTAGGCTTACCACCGAGAACAAAATAATGTTTCTCATCAAAAAGAGTCAACTGGACGTTGCTTTTTTCTGCTAGGTCATAGAGATATTCGATGTCAGCTGGACTGAGTTCTTGCCAGTCAACTAGCCCCCAGTCACTGGTCTGGTGGGTTGAACAACCATTATTGACAATGACATACTCGTTCTGGAGGTCCAGTCCCAATTTTTTATAGTAAGGAAGGACACCGAAAAGCGGGCGACCTGTACAGAGAACCAGTTTGACACCTTTTTCAATGGCTTGGTGAATGGCAGTAATGTGGGCTTGTGGAATTTCCTTGGCTTCATTAAGGAGGGTTCCGTCCATATCCAAGGCTAGTAGTTTAATCATAAGACTTCCTTTTCTAGGTGTTTTGCTTTTATTATAGCATATAGACTATGAAATGTCCGACAGAATAGTAACATTCGACTTTCCTTTTCTTGAAAAAGAAAATAAAATCTTATATAATATGTATACTTAATATTTAAGGAGAAATAATGTCAAAGTATCAATTTAATTCAATTTATAAAAACGATGAAACAGAGTCTACAGGTCTTCTTTTCATTAAAGTTTACAACAAGTGGGAAAGTAACTTAAAAAGAGTCTTGAAATTAGTTGGTCTCACTCTGCCTCAATTTATCGTTTTGACTTCGCTCTTGTTTCTGAGCAATAGAGAGGAATATGTAACGCAAGTTGATATCGCTCGGTTCACTGGTATGGATGTCATGACGGTTTCCCAGATTGTTAGGCTACTGGAGAAGAAAGACTACATTAGACGCGATCAACACCCAAAGGATAGTCGGGCAAAACTGGTCTCAGTGACGAAGTCTGGCGCGGAGAAGGTCAATCAAGCTTTACCTTTAGTAGAAGGTGTTGATGAAGAATTTTTTAAAAAACTATCTAACGATAGAGAAGTTTTTAATCGTTTGTTAGTAGAGTTGGAGGATAAAAATGCCTAGATATTGGGTCGGAGTTGTTTCGAAGAACCATGTTTTAAGAGGAGTTGAAGGGAATTTTTGTCAGGTCTGTCATGGAAAGGGCGGCCCCTTAAACCGTATGAAAAAAGGAGACTATCTTTTATATTATAGCCCAAAATACGATATGAATGGTCAAGATAAGTTACAGGCTTTTGTGGCCGTAGGTAAAATTACAGATGACAAAGCCTATCAAGTAGAGCAGTTTGAAGGATTCTTTCCATTTAGACGAAATGTCGAGTATTATCAACCAGTCAAAGATTGCTTCATAGAAATAGCCAGACAACATCCTGAATGGAAAGACTATACTTCTCGACTTCGTTATGGGCATTTTGAAGTTTCCAAAGACTTTTTCCTCTATATTTTTCAGCATATGAAAGTGGATGATGGAGTATGATTGATTTCCTAGTTAAATGATTGTCAACTAAAATTTTGGATTTGGACTGTGAAGCGAACTTTGCTATAATAGAGTAAGAAACTTTGATAAACCAAACGAGGCAGAGATGAAATTACTTTATACTGATATTCGGACTTCTTTGACAGATATTTTAACCAGAGAGGCAGAAGAGCTAGTTGCTGCTGGCAAGCGGGTCTTCTACATCGCCCCCAACTCTCTTTCATTTGAAAAAGAACGCGCCGTGCTGGAATGCTTGTCCCAGCAGGCTTTTTTTGCGATTACCGTCACGCGTTTCACTCAAATGGCTCGTTACCTAATCTTGAATGATTTACCAGCTAATACCAGTCTGGATGATATCGGGCTTGGGATGGCTTTTTATAAGTGTCTTGCGGAACTCGATTCCAAGGACTTACGTGTTTATGGTGCGATTAAGCAGGATCCTCAATTTATCCAGCAGTTGATTGAACTTTATCATGAGATGACGACTGCTCAGATGAGCTTTTTGGACTTAGAAAGTTTGACGGATGAGGACAAGAGAGCAGATTTACTCTTGATTTTTGAGAAAGTAACAGCCTATCTCAATCAAGGTCAGTTGGCTCAGGGAAGTCAGTTATCTCATTTGATTGAGGCTATTGAGAATGACAAGGTAAGTAGTGATTTCAGTCAACTTGCCTTAGTCATTGACGGATTTACCCGTTTTTCTGCCGAGGAAGAGCGTGTAGTGGATCTACTCCACCGAAAAGGTGCCGAGATTGTCATTGGGGCCTATGCAAGCAAGAAAGCTTATACCAGTCCGTTTACTGAAGGAAATCTCTACCAAGCCAGTGTGGAATTTCTTCATCATTTGGGGGCAAAATACCAAACACCTGCTCAGGATCGTTCTCAGACTCATGAGAAAATAGATAGTTTTGACAAGGCATCTCGTTTGCTGGAGTCTTCTTATGATTTTTCAGAACTCGCTTTAGATGTCGATGAGAAAGATCGTGAAAATCTGCAAATCTGGTCTTGTTTGACACAAAAAGAGGAGTTGGAGTTAATAGCACGTAGCATTCGTCAGAAATTACATGACCATCCAGAACTGAGTTACAAGCATTTTCGTATTCTCTTGGGTGATGTGGCTTCTTACCAGCTATCACTGAAAACTATTTTTGACCAGTATCAGATTCCTTTCTATCTTGGTAGAAGTGAATCCATGGCTCACCATCCCTTAACCCAGTATGTCGAATCTATTTTGCGTTTGAAACGTTACCGTTTCCGTCAGGAAGATTTGATTAATCTCCTCAGAACTGGTCTGTATACTGACCTTAGCCAAGCGGATATTGATGCTTTCGAGCAATATCTCCGCTATCTTGGTATCAATGGCTTGCCAGCTTTTCAGCAGACCTTTACCAAATCCCACCATGGAAAATTTGATTTAGAGCGTTTAAATTCTCTTCGTCTGCGCGTTTTGGCGCCACTTGAAACCTTATTTGCCAGTCGAAAACAAAAGGCTGAAAATCTCTTGCAAAAGTGGAATACTTTTCTAAAAAATGCTGCTTTAAGCAAGCAGATGCAAGAATTGACAGCTACTATGGAAACTCTAGAACAGGAAAGACAAGCCGAAGTTTGGAAAGCCTTCTGCCATGTTTTAGAACAATTTGCGACCGTTTTTGCCGGTTCACAAGTTAGTCTGGAGGACTTCCTGGCCTTGCTTCATTCTGGGATGAGTTTGTCTCAGTATCGCACCATACCAGCAACAGTGGACACCGTTCTGGTGCAGAGTTACGATCTGATTGCCCCTCTGACTGCTGACTTTGTCTACGCCATTGGGCTGACTCAGGATCATTTACCAAAAATCGCGCAAAATACCAGTCTTTTGACAGATGAAGAACGACAAAGTCTAAACCAAGCGACTGAGGAGGGAGCACAATTACTGATTGCAAGTAGCGAAAATCTCAAGAAAAATCGCTATACCATGCTTTCTTTAGTCAACGCCGCTCGTAAGCAGTTGGTGTTGTCAGCACCAAGTCTTCTTAATGAAAATGAGAGAAAGGAATCGGCCTATCTTCAGGAACTGGTGGGTTTTGGATTTAGCCGGATAGAGAAGAAGATTCATCAAAAAAGTCTGACTAAGGATGATATGGGTTCATATCACAGCCTTTTGTCTAGTCTGGTTGCCTATCATCAGCAGGGCGAGACAAGTAATACTGAGCAAGATTTGACCTTTGTCAAGGTTCTGGCGCGTGTGATGGGGAAAAAACTTGACCAAAAAGGTCTTACAAATCCTGCACTCCCAACTAGCCCAAGCAGCAAGCCATTAGAGAAAGAGACCTTGCAGGCTCTCTATCCAGCTGACAAAGAGTTTTACCTGTCTACGTCTGGTTTGACAGAGTTTTACCGCAATGAATACAGTTATTTCCTCCGTTATGTCTTAGGTTTGCAGGAAGAATTGCGCCTTCGTCCAGATGCTCGCAGTCACGGGAATTTCTTGCATCGTATTTTTGAACGTGCCTTGCAGTTACCTGACGAAGATTCCTTTGATCAGCGTTTGGAGCAAGCTATCAAGGAAACCAGCCAAGAACGCGAATTTGAAGCTATTTATCAGGAAAGTTTGGAAGCCCAGTTTACCAAGGAAATTCTGCTTGATGTTGCGCGGACAACAGGCCACATCCTTCGTCATAATCCAGCCATTGAAACCATCCAAGAGGAGGCAACATTTGGTGGAAAGGATCAGGCCTTTATTCAATTGGACGATGGTCGCAGTGTCCATGTGCGAGGCAAGGTTGACCGTATTGACCGCCTGAAAGCTGATGGAGCGCTAGGAGTGGTGGACTACAAGTCTAGTCTGACTCAGTTCCAGTTTCCTCATTTCTTTAATGGGCTTAATTCCCAACTGCCAACCTATCTTGCTGCCCTAAAAAGAGAAGGGGAGCAGAACTTTTTCGGTGCCATGTACTTGGAAATGGCTGAGCCTGTCCAATCTTTATTAGCTGTTAAAAGTCTGGCAGGAGCAGTAGCAGAAGCCAGCAAATCTATGAAATACCAGGGACTCTTTTTAGAAAAAGAAAGCAGTCACTTGGGCGAATTTTACAACAAAAACAAGGCTAATCAGCTGACAGACGAGGAATTCCAGCTCTTATTGGACTACAATGCCCATCTTTACAAGAAGGCAGCTGAGAAGATTTTAGAAGGCCATTTTGCCATTAATCCATACACAGAAAACGGCAGAAGTATTGCCCCGTATGTCCAGCAACACCAAGCCATCACTGGATTTGAAGCCAATTACCACTTAGGACAAGCCCGTTTCCTAGAGAAGTTGGACTTAGCTGATGGCAAGCGTCTAGTTGGAGAAAAACTCAAGCAAGCTTGGTTTGAGAAAATGAGAGAGGAGTTGAATCGATGAAGCCCATTTCCTTTTTAACTGAGGAAGAGATTCAAAAACTGCAAGAAGCAGAAGCGAGTTCGAACAAGGAACAGAAGAAAACAGCTGAGCAAATCGAAGCCATTTATACCGCAGGGCAAAATATCCTTGTTTCAGCGTCTGCTGGTTCAGGGAAGACCTTTGTTATGGCCGAGCGCATTCTGGATCAGTTAGCGCGAGGTGTGGAAATCAGCCAACTCTTTATCTCGACCTTTACCGTCAAGGCTGCTACTGAACTAAAGGAGCGCTTGGAGAAAAAAATCAGCAAGCAAATCCAAGAAAGTAGAGATGTTGATCTCAAACAACACTTGGGACGTCAGTTGGCAGATCTGCCAAACGCGGCCATCGGAACTATGGACTCCTTCACACAAAAGTTCCTCGGTAAACATGGCTATCTGATTGATATTGCACCAAATTTCCGTATTCTACAAAATGAAAGTGAACAGTTAATCCTCAAAAACGAAGTTTTTCATCAGGTGTTTGAAGCCCATTACCCAGGTGAAAATAAAGAGACCTTTAGTCGTTTGGTGAAAAACTTTGCTGGGCGTGGCAAGGATGAACGTGGTCTGCGCCAGCAAGTCTACAAAATATATGATTTCCTCCAATCCACCAGCAGTCCCCAAAAATGGTTGAACGAGTCTTTTCTCAAAGGGTTTGAAGAAGCTGACTTTGTAATTGAAAAAGACAAATTAACTGAGCAAATCAAGCAGGCGCTTTGGGACTTGGAAAGTTTCTTTCGTTATCATCTGGATAACGATGCCAAGGAGTTTCCAAAAGCTGCCTATTTAGAAAATGTGCAGCTGGTTCTGGATGAAATTGGCTCCTTAAATCAAGAGTCCGATAGCCAGGCTTATCGAGCAGTGCTTGCACGTGTTGTTGCCATCTCTAAGGAGAAAAATGGTCGAGCTCTGGCTAACTCTAGTCGTAAGGCCGATTTGAAGACACTGGCTGATGCCTATAACGATGAAAGAAAGACCCTGTTTTCTAAACTAGGACAACTGGCGGACCAGATAACGATTCTCGACTACCAAGAACATTATCATGAAGATACTTGGGAGCTAGCTAAAACCTTCCAAACCTTTATGAGTGATTTTGTGGAGGCTTATCGTGAGCGTAAACGTTTGGAAAATGCCTTTGAATTCGCTGATATCAGCCATTACACCATTGAGATTTTAGAGAATTTCCCTAAAGTCCGCGAGGCTTATCAGGAACGATTTCATGAAGTCATGGTCGATGAGTATCAGGATACCAACCACATTCAAGAACGGATGCTGGAGTTGCTGTCGAATGGTCACAATCGCTTTATGGTTGGAGATATCAAGCAGTCTATCTACCGTTTCCGTCAGGCAGATCCGCAGATTTTCAATGAAAAATTCCAACGCTATGCGCATAATCCTCAAGAAGGCAAGTTGATTCTCCTCAAGGAAAATTTTCGTAGTAGTTCGGAAGTGCTATCTGCAACCAACCATGTCTTTGAACGACTCATGGACCAAGAGATTGGAGAAATCAACTATGACAGCATGCACCAGCTTGTTTTTGCCAATAGCAAACTAACTCCCAATCCAGACAACAAGGCAGAATTTCTCCTCTACGATAAGGACGACAGCGGGCAAGAGGAGGAAGAGAGCCAAACAGAAACTAAACTCACTGGGGAAATGCGTCTGGTCATCAAGGAAATCCTGAAGCTTCATCAGGAAAAAGGTGTTGCTTTCAAAGAAATAGCCCTTTTGACCTCTAGCCGCAGTCGAAATGACCAGATTCTCCTCGCCCTGTCAGAGTACGGAATTCCAGTTAAAACCGACGGAGAGCAAAACAATTACCTCCAATCCCTAGAAGTACAAGTCATGCTGGACACCCTGCGCGTCATTCACAATCCTCTGCAAGACTATGCCTTAGTTGCTCTGATGAAGTCTCCTATGTTTGGTTTTGATGAGGACGAGTTGGCACGCTTATCCCTTCAGAAAGTAGAAGATAAGGTACAAGAAAATCTCTATGAGAAACTGGTCAATGCTCAAAAACAGGCAACAAGCCAGAAAAACTTGATTTATACAGCTCTAGCTGAAAAATTAAATCAGTTCATTGATATCTTGGATTCTTGGCGCTTGTATGCCAAAACCCACTCTCTCTATGACTTGATTTGGAAGATTTATAATGACCGTTTTTACTATGACTATGTTGGGGCCTTGCCCAATGGTCCAGCCAGACAAGCCAATCTCTATGCCCTAGCTCTGCGAGCAGATCAGTTTGAAAAGAGTAATTTCAAGGGCTTGTCTCGTTTTATCCGTATGATTGACCAAGTTCTAGAAGCCCAGCATGACCTCGCAAGCGTAGCCGTCGCACCGCCTAAAGATGCCGTGGAACTTATGACCATTCACAAGAGCAAAGGATTGGAATTTCCTTACGTCTTTATCCTCAACATGGATCAGGACTTCAACAAGCAAGACTCAATGTCAGACGTCATTCTCAGCCGTCAAAATGGGCTTGGTGTCAAATACATTGCCAGGGTGGAAACAGGAGCAGTGGAAGCACACTATCCTAAAACTATCAAACTCTCCATTCCTAGCCTAACTTATACGCAGAATGAGAAAGAACTGCAATTGGCTAGCTATTCAGAGCAGATGCGTTTGCTGTATGTTGCAATGACGAGGGCTGAGAAAAAGCTCTATCTTGTCGGTAAGGGGTCTCGTGAAAAGTTAGAAGCCAAGGAATACCCAGCAGCAAATAACGGAAAATTAGATAGCAATACCAGACTGCAAGCAAGAAATTTCCAAGATTGGGTCTGGGCTATCAGTAAAGTATTTACCAAGGACAATCTCAACTTTAGCTATCGTTTTGTTGGTGAAGACCAGTTGACTAGAGAAGCTATCGGAGAATTGGAAAACAAGAGCCCTCTCCAAGATAGCTCTCAAGCAGACAATCGCCAGTCAGAAACTATCAAAGAAGCTTTGGAAATGCTGAAAGAGGTGGAAGTTTATAATACTCTTCACCGCGCAGCCATTGAGCTTCCTAGCGTTCAAACCCCAAGCCAAATCAAGAAATTCTACGAACCCGTTATGGATATGGAAGGGGTAGAAATTACTAACCAAACTCAATCAACAGAGAAGCCAATCAGCTTTGATTTACCCGATTTTTCAACTAAAGAAAAAGTAACTGGAGCTGAGATTGGTAGTGCCACTCACGAACTCATGCAGAGAATTGACCTTAGTCAGCAACCAACACTTGCTAGCCTGACAGAAACTCTCAAACAAGTTCAGACTAGTCCAGCTGTGAGAGACAAGATTAATCTTTCTAAAATCCTTGCTTTCTTTGACACACCACTTGGTCAGGAGATTCTCACTAATATCGGCCATCTCTACCGCGAGCAACCTTTCTCCATGCTCAAGCGGGACCAAAAGAGTCAGGAAGACTTTGTTGTTCGTGGGATTCTAGATGGGTATTTACTCTATCAAGACCGAATTGTCCTCTTTGACTATAAGACTGACCGTTACGATCAACCAAATCAGCTTATTGAACGCTATCGTGGGCAGTTAGCGCTCTATGGAGAAGCTTTATCACGAGCCTATTCGATTGAAAACATTGAAAAATACTTGATTTTGCTCGGCAAAGATGAGGTACAAGTTGTAAAAATATAATCTAGAAAGGAGACCTCATGACACTTCCAGTTAGAAAATCCCTGCACGATGCAGTTTTACAAGCTTCAAAAGCTGATACTTGGGATCAAGCTACCAAGGAATGGAATGAAGTTTCCTTGATTTTTAATGGTATTGGGCGTAGTAATTGTATCTGCGGAAATGCCATTAAATACTCTTACGAACTCTTTAACGGAGTTACAGGCCAACGTCTCTTTCCTATAGGAAGCGACTGTGTTCGCCATTTTCATCGTATTAGCCTCGATCAGCAACTAGAAGAGGAAGAAAAACTACTCAGAAAAGTTGAAAACCTAACCAAAAAGGCTCAGAAAAAGGGAAAAATCAAGGTCACTAAAAGCGATTTTGACGAACGACTTCTAAAATGGTTTTGGGAAAAAGGTGTTTTCAAAGCCAATCGTGGCAATCAATTCGCACCTGAGAGAGACTACCAGCTTTTCCTAGAAGTCTTTCAAGGTGGAAGTTGGACCAAGGCAGAGCCAAAGAAGAAGGCTCGTATGGAAGAAGTGCTGGAAAAGTGTATCAAACCTTTTTTACTTGGTAAGACCGATGACCAACTCTACCTTGTCAAACTAGGAAAGGAGAAAATTGACTACGAGCAGCATTTACGGATTCAAGCGGAGAAAGAACGCAAGAAAAGAGATAAAATCGCCAAGCAATACGCTGACAACCTCATTCTTGCCATGGGACCTGCAGAACGAGCCTATCAAGATTACTTTGGCTTTACAGAAACCTTGACCCAAGAAGAACGAATATGGGAAAAAATCCTCTTTGGTAAGAATAGGGACGAACGGGCTATCAAGGCTAAACAAAACCAAAAGGAGTTGGAAAAGGATCAGCGAATTGCAAATCAAGATCCTATTGAACGAAAGCAGAAGCAGACTTGGCTTCTCAATTCCTATTTTCGGGATTTGCCTGATGAAAAATCCAGATTTTCTCGGCTCCTATTAGAATATCGAAAAAGTGGAGAAGTACGCTTTTCAGATGAATACTTATCTGAGCATCTCATCGACTTTTTTTACAAGATGAAAGCCTTTGAGTTTGAAATTGCACCAGAACAAGTCCGCGATTTTCTAAAAGAATGCCTTCAGGCAGAACTTCTATCATCTGCACAAGAAAGCTGGATTAGAGGTATTTTGACAAACTGCCTTCACCCGTTCTTAAATAGGTTACTCATATAGAAAAAATCCTACCTTGTCTATGCATGGTAGGATTTAAGTATCACCAAAGATGTACTGGTAAAGTTGGACAACTTTCTGAAAACACTGCGTGTCCATTCTTGTTATTTTTTGAGCATTACGCATCCGAAAATCAAAGGTATACAGTTGAAATGGATTGACAGCGCCATCTACCTTATCCGACGAGACAGGAACGAGCAAGCCTTTTTCAGCCAAACGTTGTTGGCCATGAGTGATAGGACAGACAGCTACAAAACCAGTTTGCAAGGCATATTCTCTCCTAGAAACTACCAAGGCAGGTCGCCTTTTCTGAATCTCCCGACCGACTGATGGATCAAAGTCCAGCCAAATGATATCCTGCTTTTCAGGAATATACTCAGATTTCGCTATCAAGTGACCTTACCCCTTCAAAATCATTTGTCATTCTCAAATCAGTAAACCCATCAAAAGGATCTTTCAGTTTTGGAGCTAAGACAATGACTCCGTCAATCCCTTTGTAGACAACCATTTCTTGACCTTCTGTCATACCTAAATTTTTAGGAATGGTCACAGTGAGAGAATTCCCTACCTTCCGAGTCTTTACTGTATTCATTGCTCTACCTCCACGAATTAGTATACACTAAGTATATACCTATTGGCAAAAAAAGTCAAGTAAATCCTGACTGGCATCAAGGATGTTTCGCACCTATACTATTTGTCATTTATTGTGGTCAAAGCCTGTGCAAAAGTTCCTCATTTATGATAGAATAGGTAGTAAGAAAGAAAACGTTTTTACTACGTTTTTTTTAGTCGGAAGGGGAAAATATTATGGCTACTATTCAATGGTTTCCGGGCCACATGTCTAAGGCTCGGCGGCAAGTTCAGGAGAATCTTAAGTTTGTTGATTTTGTGACGATTTTGGTGGATGCTCGGCTACCTTTATCTAGTCAAAATCCTATGTTAACCAAGATTGTAGGTGATAAACCAAAGCTTTTGATTTTGAATAAGGCAGATCTTGCTGACCCCGCAATGACCAAAGAATGGCGTCAGTATTTTGAATCACAGGGAATCCAAACTCTGGCTATCAACTCCAAAGAGCAAGTAACTGTAAAAGTTGTGACGGATGCTGCTAAAAAGCTCATGGCTGATAAGATTGCACGCCAGAAAGAACGCGGTATCAAGATCGAAACCTTGCGGACCATGATTATCGGAATTCCAAATGCTGGTAAGTCAACTCTCATGAACCGTTTGGCTGGGAAAAAGATTGCGGTTGTCGGCAATAAACCAGGTGTTACCAAGGGGCAACAGTGGCTCAAAACCAACAAAGACCTTGAAATATTAGACACACCAGGAATTCTCTGGCCTAAGTTCGAAGATGAAACTGTCGCTCTAAAACTAGCCTTGACTGGAGCAATTAAAGATCAACTACTCCCAATGGATGAAGTGACCATTTTTGGTCTCAATTATTTCAAAAAACATTATCCAGAAAAGCTAGCTGAACGCTTCAAACAAATGAAGATAGAAGAAGAAGCACCTGTTATCATCATGGATATGACTCGTGCCCTTGGTTTCCGAGACGACTACGACCGCTTTTACAGCCTCTTCGTCAAGGAAGTCCGTGATGGGAAACTCGGTAACTACACCTTAGATACATTGGACGATATCGATGACGACGATTAAAGAAATTAAAGAACTTCTTGCTACTGTCAAAGACTTAGACAATCCCCTTTTTCTTGAACTGGAAAAGGATAGTCGTTCTGGAGTTCAAAAGGAAATCAACAAGCGTAAAAAAGCCATTCAGGCTGAACTGGATGAAGACCTTCGTTTGGAATCCATGCTTTCCTATGAAAAAGAGCTTTACAAGCAAGGAGTGGCCTTAATAGCAGGTGTTGATGAGGTCGGCCGCGGTCCTCTGGCTGGACCTGTAGTCGCTGCAGCCGTTATCTTGCCCAAAAATTGTAAGATTAAAGGCCTCAACGATAGCAAAAAAATCCCTAAAAAGAAACATCTGGAAATTTATCAAGCCGTTCAAGACCAAGCCTTAGCAATCGGCATTGGAGTCATGGATAATCAAGTCATTGACCAAGTCAATATCTATGAAGCAACCAAACTAGCCATGAAAGAAGCAATCTCCCAGCTCAGTCCGCAACCTGAGCACCTCTTGATAGACGCCATGAAACTGGAGTTACCAATTTCACAAACCTCCATTATCAAAGGAGATGCCAACTCCCTCTCCATCGCAGCTGCATCTATAGTGGCCAAGGTGACACGGGATGAATTGATGAAGGAATATGACAACCAATATCCCGGCTATGATTTCGCTACTAATGCAGGCTATGGGACAGCTAAACACCTAGAAGGACTGGAAAAATTAGGTGTCACCCCAATTCACCGAACCAGTTTTGAACCAGTCAAAACACTGGTTTCAACTAAGAAAGACAAGTAAGAGGAAATGATTATGGAGGAACAGTCAGAAACACTCAGTTCCAAGAAAGAATTTGCCTTTGCCTCAAGCACCATATTATCCCAAGTTGGACGAGGAATCATTGTTGGTCTCGTCGTCGGGCTCATCGTCGGATCCTTTCGTTTCTTAATCGAAAAGGGTTTCCATCTGATACAAGGACTCTATCAAGATCAAGCGTACCTAGTGCGCAATCTTTTTATTATTGGCCTATTTTATGTATTCGTTTGCTGGCTTAGTGCGAAACTAACTCGGTCAGAAAAAGATATCAAGGGTTCAGGAATTCCTCAAGTCGAAGCCGAACTAAAAGGACTCATGTCTCTTAACTGGTGGAGTGTCCTCTGGAAGAAATATGTATTAGGGATTCTTGCTATTGCCAGTGGCCTTATGCTAGGTCGAGAAGGACCAAGTATTCAACTTGGAGCAGTTGGTGGTAAAGGTATAGCCAAGTGGCTCAAATCTAGCCCAGTAGAGGAACGTTCCCTGATCGCCAGTGGAGCTGCTGCAGGTTTAGCCGCTGCCTTTAATGCACCGATTGCAGGCCTCCTCTTTGTTGTAGAAGAAGTCTATCATCATTTTTCACGCTTTTTCTGGGTCTCAACACTAGCAGCTAGTCTCGTAGCAAACTTTGTTTCTCTGCTCATATTTGGGCTAACACCTGTACTGGATATGCCAGATAACATTCCTCTCATGACCCTAGACCAGTATTGGATATACCTCCTTATGGGAGTTTTTCTCGGGTTTTCTGGTTTTCTCTATGAGAAGGCTGTACTCAATGTTGGTCGAATTTATGACTGGATTGGTCAAAAAATTCATTTGGATAAAGCTCATTATCCAATCCTAGCCTTTATCCTTATCATACCAGTCGGGATTTTCTTGCCACAAATCCTTGGTGGTGGAAATCAGCTCGTTCTTTCCTTAACTGAGCAAAATTTTAGTTTTCAAGTTTTATTAGCTTACTTTTTGATCCGCTTTGTTTGGAGTATGATTAGTTATGGAAGTGGCCTCCCAGGAGGAATTTTCCTACCCATTTTGGCGCTTGGTTCCTTACTTGGTGCCCTAGTTGGTGTCATTTGTGTCGATCTTGGGCTTGTCAGTCAGGAACAATTCCCTATATTTGTCATTCTGGGAATGAGTGGCTACTTTGGGGCAATTTCCAAGGCTCCCTTAACTGCCATGATCCTCGTAACTGAGATGGTTGGAGATATTCGCAACCTCATGCCACTTGGATTAGTAACCTTGGTTGCTTACATCGTCATGGATCTACTCAAAGGGGCGCCAGTCTATGAGGCCATGCTAGAAAAAATGCTGCCAGAAGAAGCGACAGACGAAGGAGAAGTCACTCTTATTGAAATCCCTGTATCAGATAAGATCGCTGGAAAACAGGTTCATGAGCTCAACTTGCCACATAACGTACTCATCACAACCCAAGTCCATAATGGCAAAAGCCAAACCGTTAACGGCTCAACTAGAATGTATCTGGGTGATATGATTCACCTAGTGATTCCAAAAAGTGAAATTGGAAAAGTCAAAGATTTGTTGTTATAAGTTTATTACATAATTTATTTTACGTAAAATTTTATTGAAAGGATTCTCTATGAAAAGAAATAAGGCAATTGCAGTATATTTGCTAGGCACATTTAGCCAAATAGCATCAGTTTGCCTCCTTTTCTTTCTCTTGAATCATTTTTCTATTCATTCCAATCTATTATCTATTTTAGGAATCTTTCTAGGTGGCATTTCTTCAGCACTTTGGGGAATCATTGTTGCAAATCACTATTTTCATATTCCTTTTAAGAAGATCGTTAACGATTTTTTTAACATTCATACCAGTTACAAACATTATTTATTATCTTTTTTCCTTATTGTCCTTGATTTTTCTTTTCTAATGTTTGGTGGGAAAATAATAGAATTTAGCTGGTATCTCCCATTTTTGATGTTCTTCAAATTTATTGTCTTTGGAGGTATAGAAGAGATTGGATGGCGGTATGTTTTTCAACCAATTTTACAAGAAAAGTTGCCATATTTTTACTCAACAATCCTAACCTTTTTCAGCTGGGCGATTTGGCATCTGTTGTTCTTTTATATTGATGGTTCTCTAGCAACTCTGCAAATTCTACCGTTTTTATTTGGATTGCTGACGAATTCTTTCATACTCTCAGCTCTTTATAACAAAACAAAGAATCTCTGGATTTGCGTTATGACACATTCGATCATTAATGTCTTGTCTCAGATAACCATAGATACTGATCGATCCGAAACCTTCCTGCTTAAAATCTTCGTCATCTTGGTATCCTGCTATATGGTAGTACATAAAAAAGATGAGTATAATCGGTATAAATAAAATTAAATATAAACCTTCAAAACCAAATCAAAAAAGATTTGGTTTTTTAAGAATTAGAAATCTAATTTTCAGTATATAGTATGATTTTTACCCCCTACTTTGTAAAGAATGATTAGAATATTGTATAATAAGAAAAAGGAGAAAAGCATAAATGAATAATTCTGGAATTAAAAAAAGTCATACAAGAATACTAATCATTTTGTTACTCGCAACCATCACAGCAGGAGCTATTTTTATGTTTAGTTTGTTAGGAAAATCGCAAGAAGAACATCGGAATAGAGAGTATGAAGTAAGTTTGGTTAATGCCTTAAAGAATTCCTACCAAGGGATTGAAGAGATTAAAATTTCCAATCCAGAATACACAAGCCCTCCTGGTTCGTGGTCTTGTGATGTAGAAATCAAATTTAAACATGAAGTAAAAATTAAGTATGGTGTTGGATATTCTCTAGACACTGAAGAAATAACAGATACTTCATTGGAATGGGAAAATAGAGTAAAAGATCGACAATTTTTAAATGAAAACAAGGGTAAAACTGCTTCGAAAATTAGGGTAACTTATTCTAATAATGACGAAGGAGAGCAATAATGGCATTTAGTTATACTGATAAACAACTCAATGAATTAAAGCATGGAAAGAATGTATATAGTGTCAATGCGGAATTTGCTGAGAAAAAGAGGAAATGATAATGAGTAAAGACAGATTAAGAAAAAGCTATAAACCATTATTCATAGTTTTACTATTCGTATTCATCACATTAGGAGGTGTTTTTATGTTTAGGTTGTTAGGAAAATCGCAAGAAGAACATCGGAATAGAGAGTATGAAGTTAGTTTGGTGAATGCCTTAAAGAATTCCTATGAAGGGATTGAAGAGATTAAAATTTCTAATCCAGAATACACAAGCCCTCCTGGTTCGTGGTCTTGTGATGTAGAAATTAAATTTAAAGATGAAAGAACTCTTTCATATGGAATTAATCATCATTTAAACTATAAAATCAATTATGGTGGCCGTCAAGAAACAAACGAAGATTGGCAGTATTTAGAAACTCATAGAGGGAAAACTTTAAAGTCAGTGAGAATTACTTATTCTGATAGCGAGCAAGGAGAACTATGATGAATTTCCATTATACTGATGAATAATTTAAACCAAGATTATACTGTTTATAGTGTGAACGAAAAGTCTTCAAGGAGAAAAAGGAGAAAAGCTTAAATGAATATTTCCAGCAATAAAAAAAGATATATAAGACTACTAATCGTTTTGTTACTCGTAGCCATCACAGCAGGAGCTATTTTTATGTTTAGGTTGTTAGGGAAGTCTCAAGAAGAGCATCGAAATAGAGAATATGAAGTAAGTCTGGTTAATGCGTTAAAGAATTCCTACCAAGGGATTAAGGAGATTAAGATTATGGATCCTTACTATAATGACAAACCGGGTTCGTGGTCTTGTGATATTTCAGTAGAGTTCAATGATAGTCAAACTATTACTTATGGAATTAATCACAGATTAACCTATAAAGAAAACCATGATGGTCTTATGAAAGGAAAAACTAATGAAGAAATTGATCAACAATGGTCGATACTTCAAAAACACATTGGTAAAACAGAATCTACAATATTAGTACGATATTCAAATGGTGAAACAGGAAAGCAATAATGGTATTTAATTATACTGATAATCAGTTGAATAATTTAACCCAAGATTTTCCTAATTATACTGTAAATGAAGAGTTTTCAAGTAGAAAAAGGAGAAAAGCTTAAATGAACAATTCCAACAATAAAAAAACTCATAAAAGGCTGCTAATCGTTTTGTTACTCGTAGCCATTACAGCAGGAGGTGTTTCTATATTTAGTATGTTAGGGAAATCTCAAGAAGAACGTCGAAATAGAGAATATGAAGTCAGTTTGGTAAACGCCTTAAAGAATTCCTATGAAGGGATTGAGGAGGTACATATAACCGACCCTTCATATGCATCAATTCCGTCTGATTCTTGGGGCGCAAAAGTTAAAATATTTTTTTCTGATAGCAAACAACTAAGTTATATAATTGCATTTAATAAACAAAATAACGAAATAAGAAGTAGAGATTTTCAAAATAATTCTCGAAAAGATGATAATCAATATTTGATAAACCATCGTGGAATTACAGAAAAAAATGTAAAAGTGATTTATTCAAATGGTGAAACAGGGGAACAGTAATGGTATTTAATTATACTGATAAACAACTCGATGAATTAAAGCATGGGAAGAATGTATACAGCGTCAATGCTGAATATGCTGAGAAAAAGAGGAAATGATAATGAGTAAAGACAGATTAAGAAAAAGCTATAAACCATTATTCATAGTTTTTTTACTCGCAACTATCACAGCAGGAGGTGTTTTTATGTTTAGTATGTTAGGGAAATCCCAAGAAGAGCGTCGAAATAGAGAGTATGAAGTTAGTTTGGTAAACGCCTTAAAGAATTCCTATGAAGGGATAGAAGAGATCAAAATTTCTAATCCAGAATATACAACCCCTCCGGGCGACTGGTCTTGTGATGTAAATATTCTATTTTCAGATAAAGTAAAAATAGAATACCGTGTAGGCCACTCTTTAAATGACGTTGAAAATTATAATGGTTTTGTTAATGGAAAAACAAATAAAGAAATAAACGACCAGTGGGAAATATTGAATTCTCATAAAGGGAAAACAACATCTTTAGTTACTATATATTATTCGGATAAAGAAAAAGGAGTACAGTAGTGGTTTTCACTTATACAGATAAACAACTTAATGAATTAGATCAAGGGAAAAATGTATACAGTGTCAATGATGAATATGCTGAGATAAAGAGGAAATGATAATGAGTAAAGACAGATTAAGAAAAAGCTATAAACCATTATTCATAGTTTTACTACTCGCAACCATCACAGCAGGAGGTGTTTTTATGTTTAGGTTGTTAGGAAAATCTCAAGAAGAACGTCGAAATAGAGAGTATAAAGTTAGTTTGGTAAATGCCTTGAAGAATTCTTATCAAGGGATTGAGGAGGTAACGATTACGAATCCATCGTACAGATCAATTCCTTCAGACGCTTGGGGGGCGGATGTGAAACTAAAATTTTTTGATGGAACATCTAAAGAACATGTTTTAGCTTTTGATATAAACTCGAATAAAATTAGGATTGGAGTATATAATAAGGATGATGAAGAATTTCAACATTTTTTAAATTCTAGGCGAGGTTGTACTAAGTCAAAAGTTAAAGTTAAATATTCGAATGGTTCAGAAGGGGAGCTATGATGAATAAATACGTGTATACAGACAAACAACTTAATGAATTGAATCAAGGTCCGAATGTTTACAGTGTTAATACTGAGTTCGCACAGCGTAAAGAAAACCGAACAAATATTGTTCTGCTAAATCAGATAACGAGTTAAAAAAGGTGAAATCAACACTATAACCACCTCCGATGGTCAAGAATTCCGTGTCGTTGCGAATAAGTCTGACCCAGTATCGGAATTTGATGCAGTATCTGTGACAATTGGCTTGATTTTCTCTATTCTACTGTTATTTATCTTTAAATTATAGTAGAATAGAGAAAAGGAGAAAAGCTTAAATGAACAATTCCAGCACTAAAAAAAATCACAAAAGATTACTAATCGTTTTGTCACTCGCAATTATCACAGCAGGAGGTATATTTATGTTTAGCATGTTAGGGAAGTCTCAAGAGGAACGTCGGAATAGAGAGTATGAAGTTAGTTTGGTGAATGCTTTAAAAAATTCTTACCAAGGGATTGAGGAGATTAAGATTACGGAACCTTATTATAGTGAGAAACCAGGATCATGGTCTTGTGATATTGAAATAAAGTTCAGTGATAATCAAATGATAACTTATGGAATTAATCACAGATTAACTTATAAAGAAAACCACGATGGCCTTATGAAAGGAAATACTGATGAAGAAATTAATCAACAATGGTTAAAACTAAAAAAACACATTGGTAAAACAGAATCTACTGTATTAGTGCAATATTCAAATGGTGAAACAGGAGAACAATAATGACATTTAATTATACTGATAATCAATTGAATAATTTAAATCAAGATTTTGCTGTTTATAGTGTTAATAAAGAATTTTCAGATAGAAATAAAAAGAAATTTGTGACAGCTATTCCAAAAAATGAAAATGAAACCAACACTATAACCACCTCCGATGGTCAAGAATTCCGTGTTGTTGCCACTAAGTCTGACATTGAAACAGGTTTTGATGGGCTGGCAGTTGCACCTATTGTTAACGGCAAACCAGATTATAAAAATGTAGCTGTGATTGCTGCTGGAACGGACCCTGATAGTCCTGTGAATAAAAGTATGTTTGTTTCACGTGATGTCAATAGTGCGATAATTGCAAAAAAAATGTATTTATCACCACAATATAAGGTTGCAGATCAATTTGTTAAAGAAATTATGGATGATCCCAGATATGAAGTTAGCCAACTATCTGGCTATTCACAAGGATCTTACATGCTGAAGGTGGGAGCTAAATACCACATACCTACAACTACATTTAATGCTTGGTTTAAATACGGTGCGCTCACACTGGAAGAAAAAGCATTTATTGAAAATAATCCAGCTATGTTTATTGATTACCGTAGAAAACATGATGACGTAGTACGTTGGAATGATTTCAATCACCCTGAATGGTATTCTGGTATAACTGACTCTATGCCTAGTACGATTCACTGGCTTGATGGTTCGAGTCATAAAATTGGTGACTGGGAGTTTGATCCTGCAACTGGTCAACTTGTAGATGGCAAAGGAGGGAAACCCTTAATCAGTGGCGTTTATCGAGCCTATGCCAACAGTCTCCGAGGAATGGCTCATTACAAGGACTTGAAATCAAAATGGTCATCAGGTGGTATTAGTAGTTCTGAGGAAATATACTTAGATGCAGCTCAAGGTTCTATCCTATCATCATCTATGGCTACAGCAGCAAGAACTGGAGCTGATGAAGTGAGCGCCTTAGCCAAAAAAGCCAATCAAGAATTACAAGAAATTTGGTCAAAAATCGATTTTACAAGCTACACAGCATTAGCTCCCTATGAGGTTGATGCCATTTTTGCTAGTCAAGGTATTACTCAAGCACAGTTTATCGATACGTTTCAGACAGAGACAAATCAAACAGCTACTAAGATGAATGCTTCCGCCCAAGCATTTGAACAGTTAGACAAACAATTACAGAATGTCATTGAAAAAACAGTAGCAACAGACACACAATTTGCCAAGGAGTTCAGACAATGGAAAGAAAAGATGTGAAATGGGAGGAAATTAGAGAGAAAGAGAGAGAACTGTTTAATCTAGAAGAACAATATTATCAACAAAAGAAAGAACTCGATGATAAAGCACTCGATTTAAACGAACGAAATGCAAATTTAGAAAAACTGATGTCTGATGAAGTTGATAAAATGTATCAAGTCTTGAGAAAATTTTCATCAACTGCTGATGATGTTAGAGACTACTTTACAGAAATAGAAAATCTGAGACACTTTTCGGAACAAGTATACCGAGAACATAGAATTAAACTCGAAAATGAGAGAGAAAAAAACGATAACGAGTTTCGCAAAAAAAGAAATGAATTAGAGGAAGAATTTCACAAACTAAGGAGAGATTATGCAAGCACCAATGAATGAATACTACACAGATGAAGAATATCAATATGCACTGAAACAAATGTATCGAATGATGGAAAGAAACCGAATCATTGCGGAAGCAAAGATAGCAATAACAGCAAAAAATAAATTAAAAGAAAACTTTAGTAAGACAGCTAAGAAAATTGCTACAGAAACCAAATCAACTATCACAAGCATAAACAGCCAAATGGACACTGCAATACGAGGAAAAGTTCGCAAGAGTCTTGAAGAAAAGATTCCTAATATGTTACTCAAGTATGATGAAATTTAATAAAATGGTTCAGAGTGAATGGGATAAAGTTAGATATTTTAAAAGTTTCTTATATCATCTTTCCGAAAAACTATAATTTTCTTGAAAAATATATGAGTCTATGCTATACTACTAGTAGACTTAATTATGGAGAAAATACATGAAACGTGAGATTTTACTGGAACGAATCGACAAACTAAAACAAATCATGCCCTGGTATGTTCTGGAATACTACCAATCCAAGCTTGCTGTTCCCTACAGTTTTACAACCTTGTACGAATACCTCAAGGAATATGATCGATTTTTCAGCTGGGTTTTGGAGTCTGGTATTTCAAATGCTGATAAAATGTCTGATATTCCTTTATCTGTCTTGGAAAATATGTCTAAGAAAGATATGGAAGCTTTTATCCTATATCTACGTGAACGTCCATTGCTGAATGCTAATACAACCAAGCAAGGTGTATCTCAGACGACCATCAATCGGACCTTATCAGCACTTTCTAGTCTTTACAAGTATCTAACAGAGGAGGTTGAAAACGACCTGGGAGAACCCTATTTCTATCGTAATGTAATGAAGAAAGTTTCAACCAAGAAAAAGAAAGAAACACTTGCTGCTAGAGCTGAAAACATCAAGCAAAAACTCTTTCTAGGTGATGAAACAGAAGGTTTTCTAACTTATATCGATCAGGAGTACCCACAACAGCTCTCAAATCGCGCTCTCTCATCATTTAATAAGAACAAAGAACGTGATTTGGCCATTATTGCCCTTCTCCTAGCGTCTGGTGTCCGCTTATCTGAAGCTGTTAATCTAGATCTAAGAGACCTCAATCTCAAAATGATGGTGATCGATGTCACTCGAAAAGGTGGCAAACGTGACTCGGTCAATGTCGCTGCTTTTGCTAAGCCTTACCTAGAGAATTATCTAGCCATTCGAAATCAACGCTATAAGACGGAAAAGACAGATACAGCTCTCTTTTTGACCTTATATCGAGGCGTTCCCAATCGTATTGATGCTTCTAGTGTTGAAAAGATGGTTGCTAAGTACTCTGAGGACTTCAAAGTCCGTGTAACTCCACACAAACTACGCCATACTCTGGCAACTAGGCTCTATGATGCTACTAAATCGCAAGTTTTGGTCAGCCATCAGCTAGGACATGCCAGTACACAAGTCACTGACCTCTATACCCATATCGTCAATGATGAACAAAAGAATGCTCTAGATAGTTTATAGATATTACATATTATAAATTATGTAAATTAATATTCAAAAAAGAAGCTGGTCAAACAACCAACTTCTTTTCTTTTTATCCCACTACCGCTTCAGCGATTTCTTCACGGCTGATACCAGCGAAGTAGCGTGTAATATCAATAGTTTCTAATGCCTTGAGGACATCTTCACGTTCGTATTTCACTCCACGGAGGACATCTTCTACAGCTGCAACGTCCTCGATACCAAAGAAGTCACCATAAATCTTGATATCTTGGATTTTTGATTCAATGACGTTGGCAAAAACTTCAACCTTTCCACTAGTGAATTTTGTTCCCCGACGAACGTTAAATTCAGGTGATTTACCGTAGTTCCAGTCCCAAGTACCGAACTTGGTATCCTTGATGCGATTGATTTCCGCCATTTCTTCTTCTGAAAAGACGTATTCAGTCATCTCTGGGTACTCTTTTTTCATGTATTCCAATAGCAAATCACGGAATTCTTCAACTGTGATTTTTTCTGGTAATTCATTGACAATATTGGTTACTCGGGCACGGACAGATTTCACACCTTTTGATTCAAATTTGTCTTTTGAAACCTTGAGGGCGTTTGCTAGGACTGACAAATCAACGTCAAAGAGCAAGCAACCATGGTGCATGATACGCCCATTGATATAGGCTTGGGCATTGCCACAGAATTTTTTGCCATCAATCTCAAGGTCATTACGGCCTGTGAACTCAGCTTTAACACCGAGTTGAGCTAAGGTATTGATTACTGGAGTTGAGAAGCTCTTGAAGTCAAAGGCCTTGTTTTCATCTTCTTTTGAAATGATGGTGTAGTTGAGGTTGTTTAAATCGTGGTAAACAGCTCCACCACCACTGATACGGCGGACCACCTCAATACCATTTTCTCGAACATAATCACGGTTAATCTCTTCAATAGTATTCTGGTGACGACCAACAATGATAGAAGGTTTGTTAATCCAAAGAAGGAAGATTTGATCCTCATCTAGTAAGTGTTTAAAGGCATATTCTTCCAAGGCGATATTAAAAGCAGTGTCGTTTGAATGATTGATAATATATTTCATAGTGTTTCCAAAAATTTATTTTTTAACTTCTGTTCTTAGCAATCCAATTTTCTAAAGTGGTAAAAAGAAATGTAACGATAACACGTTACATTTCTCGGAAAAATTGAGACAAGAGGCTCAATTTTTAGGCATGGAACTCTAATAGAGGTCGCTGCCGTCCGTACTACTTTAAGAAAATTTAGTTGAAAAACTTATTTATTTTTTCTTAGGTGAATGGATGGCCATTCCTAGAACATCCGCAAATGCTTCGTACATCACTTCAGAGTAGGTTGGGTGTCCGTGGATGGTCTTCAGCATTTCTTCAACAGTGATTTCCATTTCGATGATGCTTGATGCCTCGTTGATCAATTCTGCAGCTGCAGGACCAATGATGTGAACACCAAGGATTTCTCCGTATTTCTTATCTGCAATGACTTTTACGAAACCTTGAGCAGCATCCGATGCAATGGCACGACCGTTGGCAGCAAAGTTGAATTTACCGATGGCTACATCGTATTTCTCACGTGCTTGTTCTTCAGTTAGACCTACTGCTGCTACTTCAGGAAGAGTGTAGATAGCTGCTGGAGTCAAGTTCAATTTGGCAACAGCATGGTTTCCTTTGAGGGCATTTTCAGCGGCAACTTCACCCATGCGGAAGGCCGCGTGCGCCAACATCTTAGTACCGTTGATGTCACCTGGTGCGTAGATACCTGGAACAGAAGTTTCCATGTATTCGTTGACCTTGATGCGACCACGATCTAGTTCAAACTCAACATCCCCAATACCTTCAAGGTCTGGAACACGACCGATTGAAAGAAGGGCTTTACTTGCGATAATATCGTCTTTTCCTTCAACTTTAATACGAAGTTGGCCATTTTCCTCGATGATTTCTTGCAATTTTGTTCCTGTCAAGATGGTCATACCTTTACGCTCAAGAATCAAGCGAAGATTCTTAGAAACTTCCGCATCCATAGCTGGAACGATACGGTCCATCATTTCAATAACAGTTACTTTTGAACCAAATGTCATGAAGGCTTGGCCGAGTTCGATACCGACAACACCACCACCGATGATTACGAGGCTTTCTGGAACTTCATTCATTTCAAGGATATCGTCACTTGTCATCACGAGTGATGATTCCATACCAGGAACGTTTATCTTGCTGACTTTTGAACCACCAGCAAGGATGATTTTCTTGGTTTCAAGCAATTCAGAACCATCTACCAAGACATTCTTGTCTTTAGTAATCGTACCAACACCCTTATGAACAGTAACTCCGTAGCTACGAAGAAGACCCGCAACACCACCTACCAAGGTATTGACAACTTTAGATTTAGTTTCCAAAAGTTTGTCCATATCTACAGTGAAGTTTGGATTTTCAATGACGATACCACGATTTGCTGCATGACCGATATTTTCGATGATTTCAGCATTGTGAAGGTATGTCTTCGTTGGGATACAGCCACGGTTCAAACACGTTCCACCGAGTTCAGATTTCTCAACAAGGGCAACCTTACCACCAAGTTGAGCAGCTTTAATGGCCGCTACATATCCAGCAGGACCTCCACCAATCACAACGATATCAAAGGCATCATCGCTCTTGCCGTCGTCGTTTGAAGCACTAGCTGCAGGTACAGGTTTTGATTCTGGCGCAGCAGCTCCAGCTGTTGGGATATTTTCCCCTTCTTCTCCAAGGTAACCGATAACTTCCGTTACAGGGACAGTTTCACCATCTCCTTTGAGGATGGCAATCAAGTATCCATCTTCTTCGGCTTCCAATTCCATGCTGACTTTATCAGTCATGATTTCCAAAAGGATTTCTCCTTCTTTTACAAATTCTCCGACTTTCTTATTCCATTGGACGATTTGTCCTTCTGTCATATCCACGCCGGCTTTTGGCATAATTACTTCTAAGGCCATGTCTTACTTCCTTCTAAATCTCTAAAATAACAATAGCTGACTTAAACCAACATTGAGATCGGATTCTCAATCAAGGCTTTCAAGTCTTTCATAAACTTAGCACCAGCCATACCATCTACAACACGGTGGTCAATAGTTAATCCTAAACTCATGATTGGTCGGATAACGATCTCACCATTAACAACAACTGGTTTCTCGATTGTCGAACTTACACCCAGAATAGCTGAGTTGGGTTGGTTAATAATCGGACCAAAGGACTGAACACCAAACATTCCCAAGTTACTAATTGTGAAGGTTGAGTTTTGTAACTCACTTGGAGCCAATTTTCCATCCAAGGTACGACCAATCACGTCTTTAAAGGCTACTACTAACTCTGACAAGCTCATTTTTTCAGCATTGTAAACAACTGGTGTCATTAGACCGTTATCCATACCAACCGCCATCGCAAGGTTGACATAGTTATGAGTGATAATGGTCTTGCCGTCTTCTGTCAATGAAGCGTTGATGTATGGGTGTTTCATCAATGTTTTCACAACAGCGAGTGAAAGAAGGTCTGTTACAGTAGTCTTCTTACCAGTCGCTTCCATAATCGGATCAAGAACCTTCTTACGAAGGGCCAGCATTTCAGTCATATCAACTTCATAGTTGAGTGTGAAAGTTGGCGCAGTTAGGTAAGATTCAACCATACGTTGCGCGATAACCTTACGCATTGGTGTCATTGGAATACGCTCAATCTCACCATAAGGAGTGA